>JBNKFC010000115.1:0-7088 GCA_050289105.1 Paracoccaceae bacterium
AAGGTCTCGGACCACTCGGCCTCGTTGCCGTTCCAATAGCCCGGGTCGGCGAAGGTGAGGCCCGACAGCGTGCCGGTCGGATCGAAGGCCGGCAGCGTCGGGATCTTCGCGCCGAGATCGACCTTGGTCGGGTCGAGAGCCGGCGGATAGTTCTGGCCTTCGGCCACCGCGATCGATGTGTCCTTGTCGAGCATGAAGTTCAGAAGCTCTTCGCAAGCCTCCATCGGGCTGCCCTTGATGACGAAGAGGCATTCCTGCCAGCCGAACCCCTGCGGCGGGTCGAAGTAGCCGATGTCGTGGCCCTGCTCCTGCAGCGCGAAGACGCGGCCGGACCAGGCTTCGGTGACGTGGATCTCCTCCTCGGCCAGAAGGCTCATCAGTTCGGCGCCCGAGGCCCAGTACTTCAGCGCGAGGTCGCGGTGTTTGCGGACGGCGTCCCAGACCGCTTCCATATCGGTGATGTTGTTCGGGTCCTGCCCGGTCTGGAGCGCACCGTACCAGACACGGGTGCGCCAGTCACTCCAGCCGCCGATCTTGCCCTTGTGGGCCTCGTCGATCAGGATCTTCGCGCCCTTTTCCTTCATCTCGTCGTCCGAGATGTACTTGCGGTTATAGGCAATCCCGGTCGAGCCGTAATCGTAGGGCACGGCGCTGAGGCTGTCGGGCGTGACGGCCGCGAAGGCGTTGGTCAGTGCCGGCATCACCAGCGACATGTTCGGGATGTTGTCGAGGTTGAGTTGGCTCGTCAGGTCGAACGAGTGGTAGCGGGCATAGTCGAAGACGCCGGAAAGGTGGGCGATGTTGTATTCGCCGGGCTGCGAGGCGCGGACCTGGGCGAGGTATTCGTCGCCGCCGGGGAAGGTGCCGTCGACCACCGTCACGCCGGTCTTGGCGGTGTAGGGATCGAAAGCGTATTTGCGGAACGCCTCTGAGACGATGCCGCCCCAGCCGTCGAAGCGCACCTGGCTCACGGTTTGCGCGTTCGCGTATTTCGCGAAGGGCGTCTGGAGCCCGTAAGCGGCACCCGCCGCGCCGATCAGGCCGAGGAATTTCCGGCGGTCGAGATCGCCGTTCTGAAGCCGCTCGCGCAGCCGTTCGTAACGTGTCGTGTTGTCCATGGTCAGCCTCCTTGCTGGATATGGGTTGGTCACGGCGGTTCACCCGCCCTTTCTGGTGGCCAGGTATCGGGCGATTCCGGCCCCGATAAGCGGCAGCCCGACGGTCATCACGATCATCACGGTGCCGAGCGCGTTAATCTCGGGCGAGATCGAGTTCCTGAGCATCGAGAAGATCTGCGTCGGGACCGTCTCCACCCCGCCGGGTTTCCAGAAGAGCGTGCCGGTGATGTCGTCGAAGCTGATGGTGAAGGCGAAAAGCGCGCCGGCCGCGACAGCCGGGGTCAGGAGCGGCAGAGTCACCGCGAAGAAGGTCTGGCGCGGCGTGGCGCCAAGGCTCAGCGCCGCCTCCTCGACATCGCGGCGGATCGAGACGAGCCGCGCCTGCACGACGAGGATGACGAAGGGCAGGGTGAAGATCACGTGCCCCATGAGGAGGAGCCCGAAGCTCTTGTTGATATGGAGCGCGTTGAGGAAGAGAAGGAGGGCCACCGCCAGCACGACCTCGGGCACGAGGATCGGCGCGATGAGAAGCGTGGTGATCATGTCGCGCCCCGGCACCCGGTAACGCACGAGCGCCAGCGCCGCGAGAACGCCGAGCGTGGTGGACACAAGCGCCGTCATCAGGCCGAGCGTGATCGAGGTCTTGAAGGCGCGCACGATGGCGTCGTTCTGCCACAGCGCCTCGAACCAGCGGAAGGAAAAGCCGGTCATCGGGAAGCTGCCGAACTGGCTCGCGTTGAACGACAGGAGAACGACCACCGCGACCGGCAGGAACATGAAGAGGTAGACGAGGACCGTGTAGGTCCGGATCAGCACCCAGCCCATCAGCCCAGCCCCTTCGCAAGCTGCGCCATGCCGAGATAGCGGTTGTAGATCAGCACCAGCGCGCCAAGGACCGCGAGGAGCGCGAGCGAGAGCGCCGAACCGAGCGGCCAGTTGAGCTGGCGGATGATCGCCTCGAAGACGAGGTTGGCGAACATTGCGTCACGGGGGCCGCCAAGGATCACCGGGGTGATGTAGGTGCCGGCGCCAAGGACGAAGCACAAAAGCCCGCCGGCGGCGAGGCCGGGCAGCGACAGCGGCAGGGTGACCTGAACGAAGCTCTGCCACCGCGTTGCGCCAAGAGAATTCGCGGCGTCTTCCAGGTTGGTGTCGATGCCTTCGAGGCTGACATAGATGTTCAGCACCATGAACGGCAGGAGGAAATGCACAAGGCCGAGGATCACCGTCACCTCGTTATAGAGCATCTGGATGGGTTCGCCGATGATCCCAAGGGTCAGGAGCAGCGAGTTGAGCGCACCGGAGATGCCGAGGATATTGATCCAGCTCATCGTGCGGATGATGTAGCTGATCCAGAATGGCAACATCAGAAGAACCAGCAGGATCAGCTTGTTACCCTTCGATCTTGCGATGAAGTAGGCCGCCGGATAGCCCATGACCGCGCAGATCGCGGTCGTGATCGCGGCGATCTTCAACGTGTTCAGAAGGATGTCCCGGTAGAACCGGTCGCTCAGCACCTTCTGCCAGTTGTCGAGGTGGAAACCCGGTGTATCCGCGCCGGCGGCGCTGCGCAGCCAGAACGAATAGACCACGATGAAGAGGAGCGGCACCACGAGCAGCAGCAAGACCGCCGCGAGAGCTGGCGAAAGCAGAATCCAGGGTTGTCGCCGTTCCCGTGCCTCGATGGTCATGCGTTGGAAAGTCCTGCAGGCGTTGATGGGCCTTCAGAATGCCGGCAGGGGTGGGCATCAATCAAATAGATAATTGGAATTTTCATAATAGATGGTAACTATGGCTTATGGCTGGATTCACCTCGACTGAAAAGCTGGCGCGGGACCTCGACTGGAACCTCCTTCGGACGTTCCTGGTGCTGGCGCAGTCCCGCTCCGTCACTGACGCCGCCGACAGGCTCGGCCTCAAGCAGCCGTCGGTGTCGAGCGCGTTGAAGCGGCTGGAGGACCGGCTCGGCAAGCGGCTGATCGACCGCCGGCCTGGCCGGTTCGAACTGACCGCCGCGGGTCGGCTGCTGGCGTCCGAGGCAACGGACATCCAGGGGGCGATCCTGCGCCTCGGTACCGTGATGCGGGATGTCGAGGACGAGGTGAGCGGCCATGTCTCGATCGCGATGGCGAGCCATGTGGTCTGTCCGCTGTTCGATTCGACCCTGACGGAAGTTCATGCCTCCTATCCCCGCGCAACCCTGTCGATCGAGATCATGGCCAGTCGCGAAGCGATTGCCGCGGTGACTGCGCGCCGGGTCTCATTCGCGGTCTGTCTCGTTCACGACCACCGGCCCGGCTTGGAATACCGACGCCTGTTCCGGGAACATTTCGGGCTCTTCTGCGGGCCCACTCATCCGCTCTTCGGCAAGCGCGGTTTGAAGACGGCAGATCTGGCTGGCCAGTCTTCGGTCAGCTTTGTGACCGACCAGATGAATGACGCGCTGCGGGCGGTTGCTGTAATGCGCGCCGAAGCGCGGCTTGACGAGCGCATCGTCGGAACCTCCGCCAATCTCGAGGAGGTGCGTCGCATGATCACCGCCGGGCTGGGCATCGGGCCATTGCCGCTCCATGTGGTTGCCGAAGATGTCACGATGGGGCGATTGTGGCGGCTGCCTCCCTACGAGTCCCCGCCCGCGATTGACGTTCACATCGCCTGGAACCCGCGAACGCGGATGAACCGGGCAGAGGAAAAGACGCTCGACTTCCTGCTGCGGCGGGTCGAGGCGACGCCGATGGAAGAGCGTATCTATTCCTGACGTACGGGACGTTACGCTGGACATTCCCTCCTGACGCGCGATGCGGTAGCAGGCAGGGGCGATCCGTACCCGAAAGGGCCGGCCTCGCAAGGTGGGCGCCACGGCGTCTGCGATGAAAATTCCTTGGGTCACAGGAGATTACCCTGAGATCTTAACAACAGGGGAGCGCGACTGGAATGACCCCGGCGGCCCGGTGCGGCGCAGCGATCGCCATTCTCGACAAGATCCTGTCCGGCGCGGCGACGGAACAGGCGCTCACCGCATGGGCGCGCGCCAGCCGCTTTGCCGGGTCTGGTGACCGCGCGGCGATCCGCGATCTGGTCTTCGATGCCTTGCGCTGCCGGCGATCCTTCACCGCGCTCGCGGGGGCGACGGACCCGTCGGGGCGGGCGCTCATGATCGGATCCCTGCTGGCCACTGGCGTTCGACCGGAGACGGTCTTTACCGGAGAGGGTTATGCCCCACCGGCCCTCGATGAGAACGAGCGGGCAGCGCTCGCCGCTGCTCCGGGCGGTGAGGATCTGCCTGAACTGGTTGCCCTCGATTGTCCGGACTGGATCGCTCCGGCGCTGCGCCGCTCGCTCGGCGCGGAGTTCGCAGCGATCCTTTCGGCGGGGCGCGAGCGGGCCCCGGTCTTTCTTCGGGTCAATGCCATGCGCTCAAGCCGCGCCGAGGCGCAGGCCGCTCTTGCCCGCGCCGGGATTGCATCCGAGCCTGATCCTTACGTCAGTTTCGCCCTTAAAGTTACTGGCAATCCGCAGAAAATACGCAATTCCGCCGCCTATGCCGAAGGGATCGTGGAGCTTCAGGACCTGAGCCCGCAGGCGGCAGTGGAAGCACTGCCGCTGCGCAAGGGCCTTCGGGTTCTCGATTATTGCGCGGGCGGAGGCGGCAAGACGCTGGCCATCGCGACGCGTGTCGATGGCCCGGTCGTAGCCCACGACGCCCTGCCGCAGCGGATGCGCGATCTGCCCGCGCGGGCCGCGCGCGCCGGGGCGGATGTGCGGATCCTTTCCTCGGCCGCGCTCCGCGGCAAGGACTTCGATCTCGTGCTTCTCGATGTCCCATGCTCGGGCACCGGAACGTGGCGGCGGACACCCGGGGCGAAATGGTCCCTGACGCCTGAGCGGCTTCAGGAACTGGTGCGGCTGCAGACGGAGATCCTCGACGCCGCAGTGCCCTTCGTCGCGCCGAACGGGCACATCGCGTACATGACCTGCTCGCTCCTGGCCGAGGAAAATCGTGACCGGATCGAGGATTTCCTCGCGCGGCATCCCGACTGGAAACTTCTCCACGACCGGTTGTTCACGCCGCTCGGCGGAGGCGACGGGTTCTACAGCGCTCTCTTGACGCGCTCGTAACCGTGGCACTACACAATTAAGAGTTGTGTATCTGTGGCGGTTAATCGCTGTTTAAGCATTTCAGGTCGGAATGCGGTGAAACCGAATCTGAAGGGAGCCACGTGGTGTCGCATCCGGCGCTTTCCCCGCATCCGCTCACACGAACCGCGCTGAACCTGGCGCCGCGCAGTTATTACCTGATTGGCGCTGCCATCCTCTGCGCGACCGCCTCCTATTTCGTCGCTGATGGGCTGATCGGCCTCGCCATCTTCTCCAGTGCCGGCACCTTCGCCGCCTTGGCCGGGCTGATCGCCTGGCTGTCGGGGCGGCACGGGCGCGCGCGCGGCGACCTTCAGGACCAGATCGCGGAGTTCATCACCCATGACGCTTCGCCAAGCTTCACGACCGATGCGGACGGAGAGATCGGCACCCAGAACCGCGCCGCGCTCGAACGATTCGGTAGCCGCAGCGGTCAGACCCTGACCCGGACGCTTGGCGAAGTCTTCGCCAATCCGGCTGCGGTTCTCCATCGCATGCAGAACCGCGCCGAGGCGCTTGGCGCGGCACGGGAGGATCTGGTGACACGGCGCGGACACGTCCGTCTCGCCGTTCACCGGATCGGCGAGACGGGATATCTCTGGCGGCTCGAGGACATGGCCGAACGTGCCGTCGGCGGGCGCGGGGCGGAGACGATCAGCCTGCCGATGCTGACGGTCTCGAAGACCGGAACGATCCTTTTCATGAACGAAGTGTTGCGCCGTCTCGTCGGCGAACGGGTGAAGACCCTCGATCGCATCTTCAAGGACCTGCCGTTGCGCCCGGGAGAGGAGCACGAGATCACCGGCGCCGAAGGCCCGATCCGCGCGCTCGTCGCGTCCCTCGAAAGCGCAGGCGGGCGCCGGGAGATCTACCTCCTGCCGGCGATGGAAGGCGCTCCACCCTATGCCGGCGACCCGACCGCGTTTGAGACGCTTCCCGTGGCCCTCCTCAGGCTCAGCGCCTCCGGCGAACTGCGCGAGGCGAACCGCGCCGCGCGGGCGCTTCTGGGGGAGGTCGAGGCGGGAACGAAGCTGGCGGCCCTGCTAGAAGGGTTGGGCCGGCCGATCAACGACTGGCTGGCGGATGCGTTGGCGGGGCGGGCGGATCAGCGTCCCGAAGTCCTGCGTGTGCGCCGAACCGAGCAGGACGTCTATCTTCAGGTGTCGCTTACCCGTGTTATCGAGGAGGGGCGTCCGGCCCTGGTCGCGGTCCTGTCGGACGCGACACAGCTCAAGACACTCGAGGCGCAATTCGTGCAAAGCCAGAAGATGCAGGCGATCGGCCAACTCGCCGGCGGCGTCGCGCATGACTTCAACAACCTTCTGACCGCGATTTCGGGTCATTGCGACCTGCTGCTCCTGCGTCACGACAAGGGCGATCCGGACTATGCCGACCTTGTTCAGATCAACCAGAACGCCAATCGGGCAGCGAGTCTCGTCGGTCAGCTCCTGGCCTTTTCGCGCAAGCAGACGCTGAAGCCGCAGGTGATCGATCTGCGCGATTCCCTGTCGGATCTGACCCATCTCCTTAACCGCCTGGTCGGCGAGAAGGTCCGCCTGACACTGATCCACGACCCGGATCTGCGCACGATCCGCGCCGACAAACGGCAACTGGAGCAGGTGATCATGAATCTCGTCGTGAACGCGCGCGATGCCATGCCGGGCGGCGGAGAGATCCGTATCGAGACGGAAACCCAGACCCTGAAAGACGAGATCAAGCGCGATCGCGCGACCGTCGCGCCGGGCGACTACGTCGTGGTGCGGGTCACCGATTCCGGCACCGGTATCGCCGCCGACAAGCTCCCCAAGATCTTCGAGCCGTTTTTTACAACGA
>JBNKFC010000116.1:0-3557 GCA_050289105.1 Paracoccaceae bacterium
AGCTCGTCGAGCGCGCGGCGACGATCATCGAGAATCTGGGCGCGCGGGTGATCGGCCCGGAGGAGGTGCGGGCGAAGCTCGGCCTGACCAAGCGGGCGCCGAAGGCGCGCTGAGTGTAGCTACAGCGTAGCTACGCTGTAGTTACGGAAAACATACGGACAACATACGCCCGTAAGACGGGCTGAATGCGGAAAGGACGGGCGCATGGCGCGCAAGGCAGCGATCATCGGCGGTGGTGTTATCGGCGGCGGCTGGGCCGCTCGGTTCCTTCTCAATGGCTGGGACGTGGCGGTCTTCGATCCCGATCCGGAAGCTGAACGCAAGATCGGCGAGGTGCTGGCCAATGCTCGCGCCGCGCTCCCCGCGCTCTCGGACGTGCCGATGCCCGCCGAGGGCCGGCTCAGCTTTGCCGGCACCATCACGGAAGCCGTGGAAGGCGCGGATTACATTCAGGAATCCGTCTCTGAACGGCTTGATCTGAAGCACCGCGTCTTCGCCCAGATCCAGCAGTCTTCGCATGGCGTTCCCATCGGGTCCTCGACCTCCGGTTTCAAACCGTCCGAGCTGCAGGAAGGTGCCGCCGACCCCTCGGTGATTTTCGTCGCCCATCCCTTCAATCCGGTCTATCTTCTGCCTCTGGCCGAGGTCGTTCCTAGCGCGAAGTCCGACGCGAAGACCATTGAAAAAGCGAAGGAAATCCTGCGCGAGATCGGGATGTTCCCGCTCCATGTCCGCAAGGAGATCGACGCCCATATCGCCGACCGTTTCCTCGAAGCCGTCTGGCGCGAGGCGCTGTGGCTCGTCAAGGACGGCATCGCCACGACCGAGGAGATCGACGAGGCGATCCGCATGGGCTTCGGCCTGCGCTGGGGCCAGATGGGGCTTTTCGAGACCTACCGCGTCGCCGGTGGCGAGGCGGGCATGAAGCACTTCATGGCCCAGTTCGGTCCCGCGCTGAAATGGCCCTGGACCAAGCTCATGGACGTGCCCGAGTTCAATGACGAACTCGTCGACCTGATCGCTGGCCAATCCGACGCCCAGTCGGGCAAGTACACGATCCGCGAACTCGAACGCATCCGGGACAGCAACCTCATCGGCTTCATGCGGGCGCTGAAGGACCGCAACTGGGGCGCTGGCAAGGTCTTGCGCGAACACGACGAACGCCGCCGCGCGACCTTCCACGAGGGGGCCGCCGCCGCCACCGGCGCGCCGCTCGTCCTCACCCACATGCAGGTCCTTCCGAGCTGGATCGACTATAACGGGCACATGACCGAAAGCCGCTATTTGTACGGAGCATCAGAGACTTCGGACGCGTTCCTCCGGTTGATCGGCGTGGATATGGACTATGTCGCCGACGGCCACAGCTACTTCACCGCCGAGACTCACATCATGCACGTCGGCGAGGCGAAGCTCGGCGACCGGCTCACGGGCACGCTGCAGGTTCTGGCCGTCGATGAGAAGCGCCTGCACGCGATGATCAACATCCAGCGAGGCGATGAGATCGTGGCGCGCCTCGAGCAGATGTTCCTCCATGTCGACATCAAGGCGGGCCGCGCCTGTCCTGCGCCCGCCGACGTCCTCGCCCGCCTGACGGCCATCGCCGAGGCCCACAAGGATCTGCCGAGGCCCGCGGCGGCCGGCCGTTACGTCGGGCAGCGCAAGTCGTGACCACGCGCGTCGTCATCACCGCCGGTGCCGCCGGGATTGGCCGCGCGATGGCCAATGCCTTCGCGGCAACCGGGGCAGACGTCTGGGTGACCGACGTCGATCAGGCAGCGCTCGGGACCGTACCCGACGGCATCCGCGCCAGCCGGGTTGATGCGTCGAATGAAGGGGACATGTCCACATTCTTCAATGAAGTGAAGGATGTATGGGGCGGTCTGGATGTTCTCTGCGCCAATGCCGGCATCAAGGGGCCAACGGCGGCAATCGAGGAGATGCCGCTGGAGGGTTGGCGCGAATGCCTCGCGGTGAACCTCGACGGCGCGTTCCTCGCCGCGAAATACGCGACCCCGATCATGAAGGCGCAGCGTTCCGGCGTTATGACCTTCACATCATCGACCGCAGGCCTCTACGGCTTTCCCTTCCGCTCGCCCTATGCCGCCGCGAAATGGGCGGTGATCGGGCTGATGAAGACCGTGGCGATGGAGCTGGGGCCGTTCGGCATCCGCGCCAACGCGATCTGCCCTGGCTCGGTCACCGGCCCGCGTATCGACCGGGTGTTCGAGGCCGAGGCGAAGGCGAAGGGCATGACGCCCGAGGCGGTGCGCGACGGCTACGCCGCTGGCACCGCGCTTGGCCGCCTCACGGATCCCGAGGACATCGCCAACATGGCCGTCTTCCTCGCCTCCGACGGAGCCCGCATGGTGTCCGGCCAGGTGCTGACCGTCGACGGCTTTACCATCAATCCCGACCCGAAGGTGTAAGACATGGATTTTGGCCTGAGTGACGAACAGAAGATGATCGTCGAGACGACGCGCGCCTTTGTCGAGAATGAGCTCTATCCCCATGAGGCCGAGGTGGAGCGCACCGGCCACCTCCGCATGGATCTGATAAAGGAGTTGCAGGCCAAGGCGATAGAGGCCGGTCTTTATGCGGCGAACATGCCAGAGGAGGTCGGCGGCGCCGGCCTAGATACGCTGACATGGCTCCTCTATGAAAAGGAACTCGGGCGGACCAACTACGCGCTCCACTGGACCTGCGTCGCGCGACCGTCGAACATCCTCCTCGCCGGAACGGACGAGCAGAAAGAGCGCTACCTCTATCCCTGCATTCGCGGCGAGAAATGGGATTGCCTCGCGATGACCGAACCCGGCGCCGGCTCCGATCTGCGCGGCATGAAGGCCTCGGCGCGCGAGGATGGCGGCGATTTCGTTCTGAACGGCACCAAGCACTTCATCAGCCACGCCGACATCGCCGATTTCGCCATTACCTTCATGGCCACGGGCGAGGAACAGACCCCGCGCGGTCCCAAGAAAAAGATCACCGCCTTCTTCGTCGACAAGGGCACAAAGGGGTTTTCCGTTCGCGAAGGCTACCGCAACGTCTCGCATCGCGGCTACACCAACGCGGTGCTGGAATTCGACGATTGCCGGATCCCGAAATCCGCGATCCTCGGTGAGGTGCACAAGGGCTTCGAGGTCGCCAATACCTGGCTCGGGGCCACGCGCCTCCAGGTCGCGTCTACCTGCCTTGGCCGGGCCGAACGTGCGCTGACCCACGCCATCAGCTATGCCGCGGAACGCGAGCAATTCGGCCAGAAGATCGGCAAGTTCCAGGGAATATCGTTCAAACTCGCGGACATGGCGATGGAACTTAAGGCGGCTGAACTGCTCACCCGCGAGGCTGCCTGGAAGTTCGACCAGGGCACGGTGACCGAGGCCGACATGTCGATGGCCAAGCTCAAGGCCACTGAAACTCTGGCCTTCATCGCGGACGAGGCGATCCAGATTCACGGCGGCATGGGGCTCATGGACGAGCTTCCCCTCGAACGCATCTGGCGCGATGCCCGCGTCGAGCGCATCTGGGAAGGGACATCCGAAATCCAGCGCCACATC
>JBNKFC010000117.1:0-5592 GCA_050289105.1 Paracoccaceae bacterium
TGATCACGGCGCGCTCGGCGTTCCACGAAAAGGCGGCATGGATGCTGCGCGCCACCGCGAAGTGAGCATATGCGGCGAAAACGCCGGGCAGTTCCCTGCCCGGCTTTTCGTTTGATGCATCGGGCCAGACTTCAGGCGGCGAGCGTTTCGGTCGAGGAGAAGAACATCGCCTGGCTCACGGCGGATCTGACCTGCTCTTCCGAGAACGGCTTGGTGATCAGGAAGGCCGGCTCCGGCCGCGATCCAGTCAGCAGGCGCTCGGGGAAGGCGGTGATGAAGATCACCGGAATATCCTCGAACTGGGCGAGGATGTCATTCACGGCATCAATGCCCGACGAATTGTCTGCCAGCTGGATGTCGGCAAGGATCAGGTCCGGCCGGTTTCCCGCGGCAAGGGCCACCGCTTCGCGACGGGTGCGGGCGATACCGGTGACCGCATGACCGACGTCCTCGACGATGGAGACGATGTCCATCGCGATGATCGCCTCGTCCTCGATCACCATGACCTTTCCGGTCACGGAATTCTCCATCTCGCGCCGGGCGATGCCGATGAACTCCGCGGCCTCGGACGGTGTCACGTCCATGATTGCCGCGATGTCGTCGGTGGTGAACCCTTCTATGGCATGCAGCAGCAATGCCTCGCGCGTGTTGGGCGTGAGCCGTGCCATGTGGTCCTGCGCACGCGCGGATAGGCGGCTGTCAGCCTCGCCGATCGGCGCACCGGCGCTCGACCAGACGAGGTGAAAGGCCCGGAAAAGGCCGAGCTTGGGATCCGAATTCGACTTCGCGGGCCCATCGTCGAGCAGGATTGCCTCGAGCGTCGCGGCGGCATAGCGATCGCCGCTATCCTGACTTCCGGTAAGAGCGCGCGCATAGCGGCGCAGGAACGGAACGTTCGCCGCAACCGATGTGGCGAAGTCTCTGGGTTCCTTCGACGTCATTTCTGTCTCCCATCGCAATTTTCTTTGGAACCAACTCCCGACGAGTGCGTTAGGTTCCATGCGATCGTGAAAAAACTGACCGGGCATGTGCATCTGATGAAACAGAACAGCGAAACGGCAAAGCTGCAAGCGCAGATCGATGAGAACCTGAAGAAGGTCTACCAAGAGGCGCTTGAGGAGAAGATTCCTGACAGGTTCAAGGACCTGCTGGAACAGCTTCGACAAAAGGAAGCCAAGCAATGACCGCCCCCCCCGATCCGCGCGATGACTTGCCGGAACATCTTCCGGCGCTGAGGGCATTTGCCATCAGTCTGTGCGGCAGCACGTCCGCGGCGGATGATCTCGTTCAGGATACGATCGTGAAAGCCTGGACGAATATCGACAAGTTCCAGCCGGGAACCAACATGCGCGCCTGGCTCTTCACGATCCTGCGCAACACGTTCTTTTCCGTGAAGCGCAAGCACAAGCGCGAGGTTCCCGACAGCGATGGCATCCATGCGGGTCGTCTCTACGATAAGCCCGCGCATGACGGCCGGCTTGCCTTCAACGACTTCCGCAAAGCGTTCAACCACCTCTCGCCCGAGCATCGAGAGGTGCTCATCCTCGCCGGGGCGTCGGGATTTTCATACGAGGATGTCGCGGAGATGACCGGCGTCGCGGTCGGCACCGTCAAGAGCAGGGTCAACCGCGCCCGGGCCCGCCTGTGCGAGCTTCTCGGGCTTCAGGCGGGCGAGGACCCGATCTCGGGCGCGGACGGGGCGACGATCGCAGTTCTCGGAAAGTCAGGGGTGCAGGCGGCATGACGGATGCGCCACGGCGCAGGTTGACGGACCGGCTCGGCTATCGCGTCGCCTTCCTTCTGGCGGTCGTTCTGCTTCCGCTCACGCTGATTTCCGTCTTCAAGTCGGTCGCGGTGATGGAGGAATCGCTCGCCCGCTCCGAAGCCGCGCTGATGGGTGAAACGATGCGCGCGGCGAGCGGCGAGTTGCGCCTGATTCAGCAGGCGCGCGGCGCTGCGACCGTCCTCTCGGAGGCGATATGGCCCTTGGTCAATGATACCGAGGAATGCTCCACGCTCTTGCACCGCCTCATCGTCGAGGAGGTGCAGTATTCGCTCATCGCCTATGTGCCGGAGAACGGGATCAGTACCTGCAACTCGGCCGGCAGGACCTTCGACTTCGCCGAAGACCCGCTCTTCAACCGGAACTCGCAAGAGCCGCGCACCTCTTTCGCGGTCAAGGCTGTGGGACTTGTCTCGGGCGCGTCGGTCCTGGTGATCTCTCACCCGGTGTTCGACGAGGCCGGGACCTATCGCGGCCTTGTCAGCCTGTCGCTGCCCCATACGGGGCTCCGCTTCGCCGAGGATAGTGGCACCGACGATCACCAGCCTCTGACGATGATCACCTACGACCCATCCGGTACGATCCTGACCGCGTCACGCCAGCTCGACGACATCGGCCTTGCGATACCCCGCGACCGGGCGCTGGCCGCCCTCGTCGGCAACAAGGCCGTGTCCTTCTCCGCCCTGTCGGCCGCGGGCGTGCCTAGAGTGTTTTCCGTCGTCCCGCTTGTTCCCGACGAACTCTACGCTCTCGGCTCCTGGCCGCCCGAGGGCACGAGCGCGACGAGCGGCGTCCTCGGCGCCGCACCGGTCCTCTTCCCAGCGCTGATGTGGATCGCAAGCCTTGTCGTCGCCTGGCTTGCGGTTGAGCGGCTCGTGATCCGACACATCCGCAAGCTCAGCCAATCGTTGGCCTCGTTCGCCGGCGGGAAACGAATGGTCGGCGACATCAACGTGAAAAGCGCACCTGCCGAGATCCGCGACATGGCCGAAGCCTATGAGCGGATGACGGAGACGATCCTGCACGACGAGGCCGAGCTTGAAGACATCGTTCATCAGAAGGAGGTGCTTCTGCGCGAGGTGCACCATCGTGTGAAGAACAACCTTCAGCTCATCGCCTCGATCATGAACATGCAGATGCGGCGCACCCAATCGCCAGAGGCGAAGAGCATCATGAAGGGGCTTCAGGACCGCGTGATGAGCCTCGCGACGATCCACCGCGAACTCTACCAGACCGCAGGGTTGTCGGACATCCATTCGGACGAGCTCTTGGCGACGATCGTCCGGCAGATCACCAACATGGCCGACCGCCCGGACCGAAAATTCTCGGTGCGGACCGACTTTGCCGATATCCGCATGACACCGGATCAGGCGGTCCCGCTCGCGCTGCTCGTTGCAGAGGCGGTGACGAATGCGCTGAAATACGCGAACGGATCCACAGGTGTGCCTGCGGATCTCTGGATCACACTCTCGCGGCCGGCTGACACGCGGGCGGAACTCAGGGTCGGCAACAGCGTTGGCCCCCGGCAGGCGGCCGAGACGGGTCCAAATGCCGATGTGGTGACGGAGAACAAGGGACGGACTGGGCTCGGCACACAGCTCGTCCAGGCTTTCGCAATGCAGCTTGGCGGGACGGTAGAACGGCGGCAAACCGACACTGTCCACGAGCTGATCGTGGGATTCGAACTGCGCCCGCTTTCCGACGGTGAAGAGCGCAACGCTGCGGCCGAAACCGTCTAGCGGGAACCGACTGCGCTCATCCCACGTTGAGCCGGCATGTCCACCCGGTATCCCGAGCCCCTCCGTCATGCTCCAGCGATTTGAGCCAAAGAAAATGCAGTCCACGTTCGAGCCTCTGCTGACCGCGGAACAGGCCTACCCGGCCCTGGAGCGGGAATTCCTGCGCGCGAAGACGGAAATCTGGGCGAGTTTCCGGATATTCGACCTGACAACGCGTCTGCGCTCCGCCGAGGCACGGAAGGTGGGCGAGACGTGGTTCGACCTCATCGTCGATACGCTCGCGCGCGGCGTGGCCTTGAACATCGTCATCACCGATTTCGATCCCGTGGCGCGGCCGGCCCTTCACCGGGTGACATGGTGTTCGACCCGCCGGCTGATCGCGGCGGCAGAGCTGGCGGGGCCGCGTGCGAAACTGAGGGTCGTCCCGGCGATGCATCCGGCGCGAACCGGAGTCGTACCGCGGCTCGTGTTCTGGCCCTTGATCATCAAAAGGCAATTGCGCGCATGCGGCTGGCTCAATCGAAAATCGGATCCGGTCCGGGCGGCCGCAGTCCGCGAAATGCCGGGCCTGGCCGAACGTCTCGTCCGTCGCCCCGATGGCCGCTATCGGCCGCGCCTCTGGCCCCTGCCCTGCCTTTACCCGGCGACCCATCACCAGAAGCTCGCCGTGTTCGATCGCACGCGCGTTTACATCGGCGGTCTCGACCTCGATGAGCGGCGCTACGACACGCCGAAGCACGACAGAACTGCCGAACAGACCTGGCATGACGTCCAGCTTCTGATCGACGGACCCATCGCGGTCGAGGCGCAGGCTCATCTGGAGAGCTTTCTCGACGTCACGTCCGGTAGGGCGGAGCCCCCTTCGCAGCGGCGACTGCTGCGCACGCTCGCTCGGAAGAGAGAGGACAACACCCTGCATTTCGGGCCGGAACCGCTGGTTCAGGAAATCGCCACCGCGCACGAACATTGCGCCCGCCGTACGCGCCGTCTGATCTATATCGAAACGCAGTATTTTCGTGACCTGAAATTCGCCAGGTACCTCGCGACGCTGGCGTCCGAGACCCCCGATCTTGGCATGATCCTGATCCTGCCAGGCGCCCCGGAAGAGATCGCTTTCGAAAGGCGCGCCAGTCTTGACGCGAGGTTCGGGGAATTTCTCCAGGCGCGCGCCTTGCGGATCCTGACCGGGGCTTTCGGGCGTCGGATCTTCGTCGGCGGCGCTGCGCAGCCACGCCCGGCCGGACACGGTTCGAGCCTTGACAAGACCGGCCGCGACCAACTTCACGGTGCGCCCCTCGTCTATATCCACGACAAGGTCTCGATCTTTGACGATACTGCCGCGATCGTCTCGTCGGCCAATCTCAACGGGCGCAGTCTGCGCTGGGATACAGAGGCGGGGGTCCTCGTCACCTCGCGCCGCGACGTGCGGACCCTGCGCCGCCGGGTCTTCGGCCATTGGCTGCCCGAGAACGCGGGCGATGGCTTTTTCGACAGCGCCCGCGCCGTGGCCGAATGGCGCCGCCTCGCGCTAGAGAATTCACGCCGCCCGCCGGCAAATCGCGACGGGTTCATCCTGCCCTACGACATGAAGGCGGCCGAGGCGGACGCGACCGAGGTGCCGCTTCTGCCGGAGGAAATGGTCTGAATTCACTCTGCCGCGCTTGCCGCCGCACGTTTCTGCGGTTCCACGACGGCGTCGTTGAGGACCAGCACCCAGAGCAGAAGCGGAATCGCGACGATGCCGCCGATCGGGCCCCAGAGCCAGAGACCGAAAATCAGCGCGAGAAAGACGAGGAGCGGGTTGACCGCCATGTGGCGTCCGACCAGCGCCGGCGTGACGAACTGACCCTCGATCGTGTTGAGCGTCAGGAATGAGGCGGCCGGCGCCAGCGACAGGATGCCGTCGAATTCCGCGACGCCGACGAAGAGCAGGACGGTGATGAACAGGGCCGGGCCGAGATAGACGACAAAATTCACGATGAAGGCGACGACGCCCCAGATCATGGCATCCGGCAGGCCGAGAAGCTGAAGCACCGCCGCGGTGATGGCGCCGAGCCCCGCATTGATCAG
>JBNKFC010000118.1:0-6628 GCA_050289105.1 Paracoccaceae bacterium
CGGGTGCGCCGCGCAGGAGCGCGGGGATGCCGTGGCGGAAGAAGACGGCGCCGGGGCCCGCGAGAATGAGTGCGGTCAGCACGAACTGGATGCGGGCGGAATTCGCCTCTCCCAACGTCCGCATGACCCAGTGGTGGAAGGCGGGAACCATGTGGGCGCCCATCGCCAGAACCACGACCGGCAGGGCGAGAGCGGCGGAAAGCGCGAGGGCGCGGCGGAGCTTCGCGGCCTCGTCCACCTGACGGTCGGTTCGCCGCGCCTCGGCGGCGGCGGGTTTCGCCGCATAGCCGGCGGCGGTCACCCTAGCGGCAAGCGCCTCGGCCGTCGTGGTGCCGGAGATGTAGCTAACGCGGGCGGATCCCGTGGCAAGGTTGACCTCGGCCCCGGTGACGCCGGGCACGCCAGTCAGTGCCCGCTCCACCCGCCCGACGCAGGACGCACAGGTCATGCCGTCGATCTCAAGCTTCGCCTCGGCGGGCGCCGCGGGATAGCCTGCGGATTTAAGCGCATCGGCGAGATTGAGCGGATCGGTGCCGGGGCCGAAATCGACGCTCGCGGTACCGGCGATGAGGTTGACCTGCGCCGATTCCACACCGGGCTGGGCCCTCAGCACCCGCTCGACCCGGCCGACGCAGGACGCGCAGGACATGCCCTCGACGGTGAAGGTGGTATGGCTGGTCATGATCGCTCCTTCCCTCCCTAGATGGGGAGCGGTCGGGGGGATTGTCAAACGGGTCGCCGACAACGCAGCCGGTTCCCTGCTAGGGCAGGTCGCGCTCCGCCACCGGGACGCCGTCGGCGATGGAATCGGAGGGGTGGAGGATCACCCGGTCGCCGGGTGCGAGGCCGTCGACCACCTCGGCGGTGGCACTGTTGCGATGGCCGAGTTTGACGGGGGTGAGGTGGGCCGTTCCGTCCACGGCACGGAAGACCGCCCATTCGCCATTGCTGCGGAACAGCGCGGAGAGCCGGACCTGCACCACGTCCTGCGCCTCCCAGGTCACGATGCGCAGGTAGACCGCGAACCGGTCACCGAGCCCCGCGCGCTCTTCCCGCGGGCTCACGATGTCGAAGACGGCATTCACCCGCTGCTCCTCGATGCCGAGGGCGGAGACCTTGGTGTGCGCCGACGGTTCAAGGCTGCGCAGCTCGGCCTCGAGCGGCAACGGCCCGCCCCAACGCTCGACGACGGCGCGGGCGCCGGGTTGCAGGCCGACGGAATCCGCTGAGAGAAGGTCGGCGACGATTTCGAGATCATCCGCCTTGCCGAGCGTGACAAGCCGCGTGCCGGCGGCGACCGGCGTTTCGCTGACGATGTCGACGGACAGCACCGTGCCGGTGATCGGCGCCTTCAGTGTCACGCAGCAGGTGTCGCGGCTGCTGCCTCCTGCGCTGGGTTCGATCAGCACGGCGCGGGCGCGGGCAAGCGCGCTCGTCGCCATTTCGACATTGGAGCGCGCCGCTTCGCGGGCGGCGAGCCGAATGGAGAGAAGCTGGCTCGCATCCTCGAGGGCGGTCTGGCTCGAGACACCGCGCTCTGTCAGCGTTCGGGCGCGGTCGTACTGGGTCTGGGCATAGTGCAGCTCTTCCTCGGACTGGCGAAGCTGCGCTTCGGCGAGGGTAAGCGCGGCGCTCGCCTCCCTGACCGCCGCTTCGGCCTGTTCGCGCGACCGCGAATCGAGAAGGGCCGGTTGGGCGGGTTGGACGACGGCGACCACGGTTTCGCCGGCGACAACCGGATCACCGACCTCTACCGGCGCGCGCCGGGTGGTGCCGGAGATCGGCGCGGCGACCTCGAACACGTCCTTGATGCGCGTCTCGCCGTCGGCGTTCACCGTTACCACCATCGCGCCGCGTGCGATCTCGGCCAGGTCGACGGGCACGGGCTCGGTCCGGAAGGCGAGCCAGGCGAGGCCGCCGAGGACACCCGCGCCGAGAACGCCGATGATGTAGTGCCGGGGTTGCAGGGCCATGGTTCACTCCCTTGTTTTCATGACCGCGACGAGGTCGAGCCGGTCGATGCGTCGGCGCACGACAAGGGCAGAGGCCAACGCGGTGATAAGGACGATGAGGCTCGCGCGGGCGAAGGTGGCCGGCGCGATGACGAAGGGGATTTCGTAAAGGTCGCTCTCGATCCCCTGGGTGAAGGCCCAGGCGATGGCGATGCCCGCAAGCCAGCCCAGAGGCTGGGCGAGGAGCGCGAGGATCATCGACTCGCCGACTAAGATGAATGACACCTCGCCGCGCGAAAATCCGAGGATGCGCAGGCTTGCCAGTTCACGGGCACGTTCCGACATCTGAATGCGGGCGCCGTTATAGGTGACGCCGACGGCGATCAGCATGGCAATGATCGAGTAGACCGTCGCGGTAATGGCAATGTTCTGCTGAATCGTTTCCTCGAAAGACCGCCGCATGTCGGTGAGCATCGCGGTCCCGGCGAGGCGCGGCATTCCCACAAGAGCGCGGTGGAATTCTGCCCTGTGAGCAGGGTCGAGCGAGATGTTCGCAATTGTGACCTGCGGCGCCTGCCGGCGAATCGCGTTCAGCGCGTCGAAGTCCATGTAGGCGGCAAGGCCGACATATTGTTCGATCGTCGCCGTCACCGGCAGCATCACCATCTCGCGCCGGCCCTGAAGGAACTCGACCTCGACCGTGTCGCCGATGGCAAGATCGAGCTGGCGGGCGAGGCGGGCGGCCAGCACGATGCCGCCGGGCGGCGCAGAAATGACCTTGCCTGAGCCGCCTACGATGCGCGAGAGGTCCGCATCCGGGCGCCGCGCCTCCAGCCCGACATACTTGGTGAGATGCCCGTGGCGGAGCTTGACGGCTTCCGTTAGCTGACCTTCAGCCTGAATCACTCCGGGCACCTTCGCGACCTCGTCAATCGCGATCTCGGGCCGGTTGTCCGTGAAGATGAGGACCACATCCTGCCGGTTGGCCTGGCCGAAGGTCGTTTCCATCATCTTGTCCATCGCGTCGTTGAAGAAGCTCGCGGCGGCGAGGACCGCAACCGACATCGAAAGGCCAAGGGCGCTCGATGCCGCGCGGATCGGCCAGCGGGTGATGGAACGCAGGATCATCATCGCGGGCTGCGATAGATGCAGGCGCGTCATCAGCCGGTCTGTGAAACCTCGGCGGAAGCGCGGCGGGGCGGGGGGCTGCATGGCGACGGCCGGTGGCAGGCGGGCGGCCCGGAGCGCCACCCGGAGCGCGCCGAAGGCGGCCGAGGCGATGCCGATCACGGCCGAGACGGCATAGACGGACCACGACCCACGAAAGATGAGGTAGGGGAAATCGTAAAACCGGGCATAGAGCTCGGCGAGCCCATGCGCGAGCCACGCGCCGAATCCCCAACCGATCAGGACACCCACGATGGCCGTTAGACCCGCGAGCATCAGGTAGTGCTGGGCAATGGCGGCATTCGAATAGCCAAATGCCTTCAAGAGCCCGATTTCCGCCCGCTCGAGCGCAACGATCCGTCCCAGAACCATGTTCACGAGGAACGCCGCGACGCCGAAGAAGATCGGCGGCAGGATGATGGTCATTGTCCAGAGCTGGTCAAGCTCGGATGAGACGAAGCTGTCGGAGATCTGCCGGTCGCGGCCATGTGCCCCGGTGCCGCCGTAGCGTTCCAGAAGCGTGTCGATCTGGTCGATGACCTCGGCCTCGTTCGCCCCTTTGTAGAGCGCGACGGTGAGGCTGTTGAAGGCGCCGGACATATCGAAGGCTGCCGCCGCCGCCCGTTCCGGCATGAAGATCACGCCGAAGCCCTCGTTGTCGGGCATCATCGCCCCAGGGCCGAGAGTGTAGATGAATTCGGGGCTGAGAACGGTGCCGGTGATCGTCAGTTCCCGCCGGGTGCCGTTGAGATTGGCAAAGAAGCTGTCGCCAAGCTCGAAGCGGTTGGCCTTGGCGAAGGGCTCGTTCACCGCCACTTCGGAAGGGGCGTCGGGATCGGGCAGGCGGCCCGAGCGCATCAAGGGGACATTGAGCAGAGGTTCGCCGGAGGTGGGAAGCGAGATCACCTGGCCCACGGCCGTCTCCTCCCGCCCGAGAATGTCGAGCGTCACGAGCCCCTCGATCCGCGCCTCGACGGTGCGGACGCCGGGGACCGCGGCAAGGTCGGGCACCAGCGACAGCGGCGCGCGGCGGGCAGGGGCCCAGAGATCGGCAAAGCGGTTCCGCTCGTAATAGGCGTCGCGGCTGTCGCCGAGCGCCTGGTACATCACGAAGGAGGTCAAGAGCGCGGCCACCCCGCAGGCCAGCACCATTGCGATGGCGAGAGCCTGCGCCCAGAGCCGGACGAAATCGCGCAGAAGCTTGCGGTCGAGCGCGTGCATCACCATTCGATCTCCGACGGGTCGATGCGGCTTTCGTTCACCTCGGTGCTCAGAAGCTTGCCGTCCTGGAACCGGATGACGCGGTGCGCCATCTTCCGGATCGCGACGTTGTGGGTGATGACGACGGTGGCGGTGCCAAGCTCGTCGTTCACCAGTTTCAGCGCCTCCAGCACCTGAACGCCGGTCTGGGAATCGAGCGCCCCGGTCGGTTCGTCGCACAAGAGAACGTCGGGCCGCTTGGCGATAGCGCGGGCGATGGCCACCCGCTGCTGCTCGCCACCCGACAATTCCGCCGGGAAGTGGTCGAGGCGGGGTTCGAGCCCGACCATCGCGAGAGCTTCGGCGGGCGGCATCGGGTTGGCCGAGACGTCGGTGACAAGCTGCACATTCTCGCGTGCGGTCAGCGAGGCGACGAGGTTGTAGAACTGGAAGACGAAGCCGACATGGTCGCGCCGGTAGGCCGTCAGCGCCCGGTCACCGAGCCCCGTCAACTCCTGATCGCGGAACCAGACATGTCCGGATGTCGCGCTGTCCAGACCGCCGAGGATATTCAGCAAGGTCGATTTGCCCGAGCCCGAGGGTCCGAGAAGCACCGTGAGCTCGCCCTCGTAGAGTTCCAGGTCGACGCCGGCCAAGGCATGGACCTTCACCTTTCCGGTGTCATAGACCTTGGTCAGTCCGGCGGTTCTGAAGACGGGTTTGGTCATCGGCGTGTCCTTCGCCGCTATAGGGCCGCACTGGTGGCGGGCTGTCCTTGATCCTGCTCAAGCGGCGCGCGCCCCCGCCCGCGCGGCCGGGCCAGCTTCGCTTCGCTCGCGGGATAGGTCAATGGCGCCGACTATGGTGCGCCGGCGCAACAATGGGTGGAGGGATTTCGAAGGATTGGCGTAATTGCGTCAACAGGCGGCCTCAATTGTTGACGAAAATGCCGGTAATATCAGTGTGAGATTTGGTGTTGAGTAACCGGTGCGCTTAGTTGATCCGAGTGAAGATCCGGCAGCAGGCCCGCGGATGCGGGCAGGTCAGGAGGAAGTAATGTACGATCGCCGTTCGTTTGTCGTTCGCGGTCTTGGGGCCGTCGCACTTTTGGCGGGCGCCGGGCCTGCCCGTGCTGTCGAAAACGCGCCCTTGGTCGTGCCGGCGGCTCCGATCCCGGGGTTGACCATCGCACCGGAACTTTATCCGACGGTGCTGCGGGTCCGGCGTGACCTGGAGCCCGGCTCGATCCACGTGATCTCGTCCCAGCATTTCCTCTACTACATCGCTCGGAAGGGCACGGCGATCCGCTACGGCGTCGCGGTCGGCAAGGCGGAACTGGTGTTCCGCGGCGCCTGCGAGGTCGGAAAGAAGGTCGAATGGCCAAGCTGGAAGCCGACGCCGGAGATGATCGAGCGCAACCCCGCGGCTTACGCGAAATATGCCGACGGCATGCCTGGCGGGCCGAAGAACCCCTTGGGCGCGCGGGCGATCTACCTTTATCAGAACGGCCGCGACACCGCGATCCGCATCCATGGAACGACGGAGCCGAACTCCATCGGGCACTCGGTGTCGAACGGCTGCCTGCGCATGGTCAATGAACATGTGATCGACCTGTACGAGCGGGTGGGGCTCGGCGCGCCGGTGATGGTCTACTGACCCTTCCGGCTGGCGGCCTCTGGCGCTAGAAGGGCGTCATGGCCCTGACCCTGACCTCGCTGAAGCAGATCGCCGCGTTCGATTTCGACGCGGTGATCGACGTGCGTTCGCCAGAGGAATTCGCAGAGGATCACCTGCCAGGAGCGATCAATCTGCCGGTCCTCGATGACGAGGAACGCGCGCGCGTCGGCACGATCTACAAGCAGCAATCGCCGTTTCTCGCGCGCAAGGTCGGCGCTGCGCTGGTCGCGCGCAATGCCGCGCGGCATCTCGAAGGGCCGCTGGCCGACAAGCCGGGTGGGTGGCGCCCCCTGGTCTATTGCTGGCGCGGCGGACAGCGGTCGGCG
The DNA here is from genome assembly GCA_050289105.1 of Paracoccaceae bacterium. Taxonomy (GTDB): domain Bacteria; phylum Pseudomonadota; class Alphaproteobacteria; order Rhodobacterales; family Rhodobacteraceae; genus Albidovulum. The sequence goes on from JBNKFC010000118.1 coordinate 6,323, forward strand.
TCCTTCGCGACGATCCTCGCGCAGGTCGGCTGGCGGGTGGACCTGATCGAGGGCGGCTACAAGGCGTGGCGGAAGCTCGTCGTCGACGCGGTGCACGACCGTCCCGTCGTTTCCCCCGTTGTCGTGCTCGACGGCAATACAGGTTCGGCAAAGACCGAGATTCTACAATTGCTGGCCGCGCGCCGCATGCAGGTGATCGATCTTGAAGGTCTTGCCAACCATCGCGGATCCCTTTTCGGTGAGCGGCCCGGCGGGCAGCCGTCGCAAAAGGCGTTCGAAGGACGCATCGCCATGGCGCTCGCGGCG
>JBNKFC010000119.1:0-1726 GCA_050289105.1 Paracoccaceae bacterium
AGATCACCAAGGAAATCTCGGGCTGGAAGCACCGGCTTGAGACAGCCGAGAAACGCTCGGCGGAACTGGCCGAGCGCAAGACCGCCTCCGAGGCGGAGTTGAAAGAGGCCTCGGCCGCCCCGGCCGAAATCGCTGCCAAGCGTGAGGAACTGACCGACGCCATCGACACCGCCGAGACCCGCCGCCGGGCCGCCGCCGACCGACTGGCCGAGGCTGAAACGATGCTGCGGCAGGCCACAGATGCCGAACGCGAAGCAGAACGCGCGGCGTCCGAAGCGCGCGAGGCCCGCGCCCGTGCCGAGGCGCGCGCCGATGCCGCCCGCGAAACCGTGGCTTATTCCGCCGAACGCATCCGGGAGGAGACCGAGAAGGAACCGGGCGAGCTGCTCCAGAGCCTCGATACCGATCCCGACCGGATGCCCTCTGCCGAGGCGCTGGATAACGATGTCCATCGTCTGCGTCGCCAGCGCGACGCCTTGGGCGCGGTGAACCTGCGCGCCGAGGAAGACGCCAAAGAAGTGCAGGAAGAGCATGACAATCTGGTCATGGAAAAGGCCGACCTGGAAGAGGCGATCAAGAAACTGCGTTCGGGCATTGCCGGGCTGAACCGCGAGGGGCGCGAGCGGCTGCTGACCGCGTTCGAGCAGGTCAACAGCAATTTCCGCATGCTCTTCACCCATCTCTTCGGCGGCGGCGAGGCCAATCTGGTGCTGGTCGAAAGCGACGATCCGCTGGAGGCGGGGCTGGAGATCATGTGCCAGCCACCGGGCAAGAAACTGGCGACGCTGTCGCTCCTGTCTGGCGGTGAACAGACACTGACAGCGCTTGCCCTGATCTTTGCTGTCTTCCTTGCCAACCCCGCACCGATCTGCGTGCTGGACGAGGTGGACGCACCGCTTGATGACGCGAACGTCACCCGATTCTGCGATCTTCTCGACGAGATGACCCGGCGCACGGACACAAGATTCCTGATCATCACCCACCATGCGGTGACGATGGCGCGGATGGACCGACTCTTTGGCGTGACCATGCAGGAGCAGGGGGTCAGCCAGTTGGTCAGCGTCGATCTCAAGCGCGCCGAAGCGCTGGTCGCCTGAGGCGGACCGGTGGCCCGGACCTTCACGACAATGACGGGTCGCTGGCTGGGCCGTTACGAATACGATGCCGGACCCGAGCCTGTACCCTTCGAGGCCGACCTGATCGAAGATAACGGGTTTCTGAACGGCGAGACGACCGAGGGGAATACCTTTCGGCCCGAACTGGACGGGACGCTGCATGCGGTCATCACGGGCAATCACTCCAAAGGATCGGTGCATTTCACCAAGACCTATCTTGGCTTTGAGGCAGACGACCACCCGATCTATTCGGGACGCGCCAATGCAAATCTGACGCGGATCGAGGGCCGCTGGTTCTTCCCCTCGCAGCCCGGCTGGGCGGGGCGTTTCGTGATGATGCGGAAGCCCGGTGCAGCGGCTGAACGCAAGGCCGAGGACGAGGCAGAGATGGAACTGAGCGATACGCGGCGCATCTGATCTCATGATCCGCCAACCGTCTGACGGCGGAGTGATTTTCCCGGGGTAACCATGCCTTAAGAAAGGCGAGCCATAGTCGGTGGTGACCGAACCGACCGGATACCAGCCATGCGTGAATTCGTCGTAATGACGTTTGTGCTCCTAACCCTGGCCGCAGCGGGCGCCGAAACGGGTCATGCGGGGAACAAGAATAA
>JBNKFC010000120.1:0-3446 GCA_050289105.1 Paracoccaceae bacterium
GCGAGCGCCAGCGACACGGCCGAGACCGCGTAGACCCAGTTCTGCACCAGCCATTCACCCAGCGCCGATGTGCGGCTTGGACCGGCAGGCGGGGGCGGGGCCGCGGGGCGGGCGGGTTCGGACCAGGGGCCACTCGCAGGCTTGGCCGGTTCGGGGCTCTCCGTCACATCGCCTGCGACCTCGACCGGGCTTTCGGCAACGGCCTCGGGGATCGGCGCCAGGGGTGCCGGGGGTTCCTCAGCCGGCGGTGCTTTGCGCGCCGGGGGCTCTGTCGGCTTCGGCCCGGCGCTCACGCCACCGGCAGGCCACCGCAAAGCTTCTTTTTCCAGCCGCGCGACCTTGGTCTTGAGATTGGAGACCCACACTAGGAGAACGATCACGGCGATTGGTGTTGCGATGACGATCAGGCCAGCGATCACGGCCAGAGTCTCAAGCCCGTACATCCGTTACTCCCTCTCTGTCCTGCCCATCTGCCGGGGTCTTCAGCCTATTCATAGCGCAGGAACGGCGCGGGGCCAGTCAGGATTTCCCGTCGGCGTCGTCCGCTTTTCCAGTGCCGAAGAGACCGGCGAGGCCACGGCTGACCAGATTTGTGACGCGCGGCTTGGGTAGTGCGGTGAAGGGCAAGGGGCGGCAGACCTCGATCGCGGCGACGCCCACGCGGGCCGTAAGCGCGCCGTTGATGACCCCTTCACCAAAGCGGCGCGAAAGTTTCGACAGAAGGCCGCCGCCAGCGACCGACTGGATCAGGTCGTCGCCCACGGCCACGGCCCCGGTCGCGACAAGATGGGTCAGGACGGTCCGCAACAGCCGCCAGCTTCCAAACGCGCCCGCACGACCGCCATAGATCTCGGCAATCCGCCGGATCATGCGCAAATTTGCGATGAGCGCTGCTGCGACATCGGCCAAGGCCAGCGGCACGATGGCGGTCACGGTCGCAACCTGCCGCGCCGCGCCTTCAATCTCGGCCCGCGCGGCACGGTCGAGTGGCGCCATGAGTTCCGCCTCGGCCAGCAGCAGAAGCGCATCGGCGTCGAAGACATCGCCGCGCCGCTCGGCCAGCCGGGACCGACCCCAGGCGGTCTCATCTCTACCTGCATAGAGGGCTGCGAGGTTTTCGACGACGCGGCCAGCCGCTGTCATATCCCCCGATCCCGCCGCCCTGACCGCAGCCGCATGGACCCGGTCGAGCCGCGCCAGCCGCGCATAGGATGCCCATTCGCGCAGGGCGATGAGCAGCGCCGCAAAGACGAAAAGTCCGACAAGCACGGCCGCCGTCCAGCCCAGCACCGGGTTCGCCGCGAGAAGCCCCTCGACAAAGCGCCAGGCCGCGACCGAGATGATGAAGCCGAGAAGGGCGGTCGCTGTTGCCCAGAAGAAGCGGCCGAGCCGTGAGCGCGGGCGTGCGCCGAGCCCGATCACCGCCTGCATCGCCCGCCCCTCGCCCGGCGCTGGGATGAGATCGGGCACCGGCGCTGCACGGTCGGGCCCCTCGGCCACGGGCGCGTCCATCTCGATCAGGACCGGCTTTTTCGGTTTGGTCATCGGTGGTTTCTCTCGATTTCGACCAGCCGGATGTCGGGCAGGCGTTCTTCGTTGAGGCAGCCGTCGGAGCGTTCAGCTTCTACAAATCCGCGATCGGTGTAGAACCGCAGCGCCGCTTCATTGGCCTGGAATGTCCAAAGGGAGAGCGGACTTGCCGCAGCACGAGCCGCTTCAAGCAGAGCCGAACCGATACCCGTACGGCGCGCACCTGCGCTCACATAAAACGCATCGATTTCACCCCCACGCCGAGCGAGAAAGCCCGCGACACGCGGCGTGCGGACGACATGAACAGTATGACTGTCCAGCAGGCTCGCGACGAAAGCACGATCCTCAGCCCGGGTGTGCAGGCGGGGCATCCAGCCGGTCTCGTCGATCCAGTCGGATAAGATCGCCGCCATCGCCGGAGCATCCTCCGGTCTTGCTATATCAACGATCAACGTCATAGCCGGTCTCCGATCAAGAATTCCGCCGCCCGGTCGAGCCGGATATGCGGCGGCCCCTCCCCGGGTTTGAGGCTGAGCCGCGCGGGCGCGAAGCTCACGATCTCGTAATCGGCGTCAAGCCACCTGTCCGCGCCTTCCCGCGCGGTGGCCAGAAGCGCGCCGGGAGCGTCGGGCAGTTCACCGGGATAGAACGCGGCCTCCTTGCCCGTGATCAGCCGCCCGCGCACGCAGTCGAGCGTCTCGCCATTGTGGCGCACCGTCTCCTCGACCGTGGCGCGAAGCGCGGCGATCGACATCGCCGCCGTTTCGGCCCCGGCAAAATCCGCACGGTCCTTCGCCTCGCGCATCAGAGCGGCGATGATCTGGGTCAGGCGCGTGTGCTGCGAATGATGCAGGTGATCGGCCTTCGTTGCGGCAAAGAGGATGCGTTCGACGCGGCGCATACCCAACAGCCCGGTCAGCCAGCCAACCCGCCCCGGCCGGAACGCATCGAGAATGGCCGCCATCGCGCGGCGCATATCCTCGACCGCGCGGGGGCCGGCATGGATCGCGCCTAGCGCATCGACCAGCACGACTTGCCGGTCGATCTTGGCGAAATGGTCGCGGAAGAAGGGTTTCACGACCTTGACCTTGTAGGCCTCGAACCGGCGTTCCATCTCACGCCAGAGCGACCCGCGCGGGGTGGTGTCGGTCTTCGGGATCGGCGCGAAGGTCAGGACCGGCGAGCCCGCCAGTTCGCCCGGCAAGAGGAACCGGCCCGGCGTGCAGTCGGAATAACCTGCCGCGCGGGCAGCGGTAAGATAGGCGGCGAAGTGGTCGGCCAAGGCCTTGGCCTGCGGTTCGTCGAGCGGCGCCGTTCCATCCACATCCTTCAATGCGGTCATGAACCCCGCCGCCTCGGCCCGTGTGGCGATCCTTTCCAGCACCTCCGCCGCCCAGTCCGCGTAGTCGCGGTCCATCAAAGCGAGGTCCAAAAGCCACTCGCCGGGGTAGTCGACGATATCCAGATGCAATGTCCTTGGGCCCCGAAAAGTGCCGAACATGCCCCCCTCACGCAGCCGGAACGAGAGGCGCAATTCGCTGACGGCGCGGGTGCTTTCAGGCCAGCGCGGCTCAGGGCCTGTCAGCGCGGCCAGATGCGCCTCATAGTCAAAGCGCGGCACCGTGTCGTCGGGTTGCGGCTGAAGGAAGGCCGACAGGATGCGCCCCTCTGCCTCGGCCCTCAACCCCGGCATCCGGCCCCGATCCATGAGATTGGCGACGAGCGAGGTGATGAAGACGGTCTTGCCGGCGCGTGAAAGACCGGTCACGCCCAGACGGATCACCGGATCGGAAAACGGCGCGGCCATGCCGCTGCCGATGCCGCCAAGGCCGCGCAACAGGTCATCCGCGATGTCGGTTATGCCCAAACTCTGCCCCTCGCTTTCCTCCGAAGATAGGCGCGCGGCGGCGGAGTGT
>JBNKFC010000121.1:0-5343 GCA_050289105.1 Paracoccaceae bacterium
GTCGCAGTTCATGACGCCGGCCATGAATTCGACCGGGTGATTGGCCTTCAGCCAGGCTGTCTGGTAGCTGACCACGGCATAGGCGGCGGCATGCGACTTGTTGAAGCCGTAGTTGGCGAATTTCTCCAGAAGGTCAAAGACTTCTCCGGCCTTCTTCTTGTCGACGCCATTCGCGGTCGCGCCATCGATGAACTTCGGGCGTTCCTTCGCCATCTCCTCGGCGATCTTCTTGCCCATGGCGCGGCGCAGAAGATCGGCACCGCCGAGCGAGTAGCCGGCCATGACCTGCGCAATTTCCATCACCTGTTCCTGATAGACGATGATGCCTTGCGTTTCCGCGAGGATGTGGTCGATGGAAGAGTGAATGGATTCAAGATCCTTCACGCCGTTCTTCACGTCGCAATAGGTCGGGATGTTCTCCATCGGACCGGGACGGTACAGCGCGACGAGCGCGACGATATCCTCGATGCAGGTGGGCTTCCTGCGCCGGAGCGCGTCCATCATGCCCGAGCTTTCCACCTGGAACACCGCGACAGTCTTGGCGGAGGCGTAGAGCTTGTAGGTCGGCTCGTCATCCAGCGGGATCGCGCCGATGTCGTTCTCCGCCCCTTCGGGCGGGGTGTATAGAGTGCGTCCGTCGGGCGCCTGGTGGAGTTGCCGCCCGCCCTTGAGGATGAGGTCGACGGCGTTCTGGATGACCGTCAGCGTCTTCAGCCCGAGAAAGTCGAATTTCACCAAGCCCGCCTGCTCGACCCATTTCATGTTGAACTGGGTGGCCGGCATGTCCGAGCGCGGATCCTGGTAAAGAGGCACCAGTTCGTCCAGCGGCCTGTCACCGATGACGACGCCCGCGGCATGGGTGGACGCATTGCGGAGCAGGCCTTCGACCTGCTGGCCGTAGTCGAGCAGGCGCTTGACGACCTCTTCGGCGCGCGCTGCCTCGCGCAGGCGCGGTTCGTCGGCGAGCGCCTTTTCGATGGAGACGGGTTTGACGCCCTCGACCGGTATCAGCTTCGACAAGCGGTCAACCTGCCCGTAAGGCATCTGCAAAACACGGCCGACGTCCCGAACGGCGGCCTTCGACAGGAGCGCGCCGAAGGTGATGATCTGGCCGACCTTGTCGCGGCCATAACGCTCCTGCACGTAGCGGATGACCTCTTCGCGGCGGTCCATGCAGAAGTCGATGTCGAAGTCCGGCATCGAGACGCGTTCGGGGTTGAGGAAGCGTTCGAAGAGGAGCGAGTAGCGCAGGGGATCGAGGTCCGTGATCGTCAGCGCGTAAGCCACGAGAGAACCCGCGCCCGACCCCCGGCCCGGACCGACGGGTATGTCGTGATCCTTGGCCCATTTGATGAAGTCGGCAACGATCAGGAAGTAGCCGGGAAAGCCCATCTGTTCGATGATGCCAAGCTCGAAGTCGAGGCGCTTCTGGTAGTCCTCTACGGACACGGCATGCGGGATGATGGCGAGGCGGGCCTGTAGCCCCTCGTTTGCCTGACGGCGCAGTTCCTGCACCTCGTCATCGGCGAATTTGGGCAGGATCGGCTTGCGCTTGTAGGCGGCGAAGGCGCAGCGTTGGGCGATCTCGACCGTGTTTTCCAACGCTTCGGGAAGGTCCGCGAAAAGCGCCGCCATCTCGTCGGGCGATTTCAGGTAGTGTTGCGGCGTCAGGCGGCGGCGGGATTCCTGCTGGTCGACATAGGCGCCCTCGGCGATGCAGATCAGCGCGTCATGCGCCTCGTACATGTCGGGTTTCGGGAAATAGACGTCGTTCGTCGCGACAAGGGGCAGCCCCATCGCGTAGGCCATCTCGACATGTCCGCGTTCGGTCGCCCGTTCTGCCTCGGTATATTGCCCGCCCTCGCCTGGGTGGCGCTGCAACTCGACGTAAAGGCGGTCGGGATAGGTCGCCGCAAGACGCTTCAGGAGCGCCTCCGCCTTCGGAGCCTGCCCGGCCTGAAGGAATCGCCCGACCGGTCCGTCAGGTCCGCCGGTGAGGCAGATGAGTCCATCCGAATGGCGCTCCAGCTCCTCCGCCGTCACATGCGGCAGCGATCCGTCGCCCCGCAGGTAGAGGCAGGAGTTGAGCTTCATCAAGTTCATGTAGCCCGCCTCGTTCTGCGCGAGCAGGACGAGCGGCGCCGGCGGGCGGGCCCGTTCGCCGGGCTGGGCGGGATCGTGATCGAGCGAGACCTGGCAGCCGACGATGGGCTGCACGCCTGCCCCCTTGGCCAGAACCGAAAATTCCAACGCCGCGAACATGTTGTTGGTGTCGGTGACCGCGATCGCGGGCATCTTCATCTTGTCGCAAAGCCCGACAAGCTTCTTCACCGGCACCGCGCCTTCGAGAAGCGAATACTCGGTATGGACCCGCAAGTGGATGAATCGGGGGGATTTCGACATTCCTCACGGATAGGCGAGGCGCGAAGAAAGTTCACGAGATTTCTTCCTGTCCGGCAAAATCCCTGTGGGCGATTTTGCGGGGCGGTGCGGTCGAGATCGCGAATCGCCGCAAATCACGTTACTTAGTTACATGGCTAAGCATAATGACGCACGCACCCGGCTCTCCCACGCTCTCGCGGATCCGAGGCGGGACACCATGGTAGCGAGACTGCCGGATGGGCCGGCCCAGCCCGGATGCGTTCGAGCGCGTGGAAAGCTGACTTTTCACGCACCGGCGGAAACGAGGGGTGCGAACCGACCCATTGCAGGAATTGCCTGAGACGGGCCCGGATCTGGCGGATGGCCCCCGCAGAACAGGAGACGCGAGATGAGTGACCTTGATCTGATCCTTACCCGCCACATGAATGTCCCCTCCAACCGAATCTGGCGCGCCTGGACCGAGCCGGAGCTGCTGAAACAGTGGTTCGCGCCCAAGCCGGCGGTCACGACCGAAGCCGTCATGGACCTCGCGCCGGGCGGGCGGTTCTTCGTTCTGATGGTGGCGCCGGACGGGACGGAATACCCCAACGAGGGCTGCGTCCTGCTGGTCGAGCCGGGGCGGCGGCTGGTCTTCACGGAATGCCTGCACAAGGGCTTTCGTCCTGCCCCGAACCCTGCACTGGCCGTGACGGTCGAAATCCTGATCGAGCCCGAGGGCGGCGGAACGACCTACACCGCGCGCGCATTACACGGCACGTCCGAAGTCCGTCGGGAGCACGAGGAGAAGGGCTTTCACATGGGTTGGGGCGCTGCCGCCGAGCAACTCGAAGCGCTGGCGGCAACGCTCTGACCTTCAGCGCGCGACGTGGTAGTCGGTGATCTCACCCCGGAAATAGACCTCGTAGCCAGAGGGATAGACGTAACCGACCTCGGCATGGGCTGGCAGGCGGCGGTCGCCGATCTGGCGGTAGTCCCAGAACCGCCCGCGCCAGTCGTAGCGGTTCGTTTTGCCATTGGCATCGCGCGCCGGCCGGCCCGCCGCCTCGATTGCGATGATGTCTCCATCGGCGTCGAAGCGGAAGGTTACCCGCGCCGTGCCACCCGCGGCCTTCATCCGCACCTCGGCCGTATCGGCCCCGGTCACGCGCCAGACAAGGTCGGGATTGCCAAGGATCGCGTCGGGCGCCCAAGGAAGTTCGGCAAGGTAGCGATAGGCCTCGCCGAGATCGATATCGGGACCGGAGGCGCGGGCGACGGGGATCGCGCCGAAAGCGCGCGCATCCAGTTGTCCCGCGCCTCCCACATAGGCATCGAGCACACGGAAGCGCGGAAACGCCCCCGATGCGCGCGCATCCCAGAGAAAACCGGGCCGGCCGAGCGAGACGACTTGCCACGCGGAAATGTTCGTGAACGGACCGCCGGGCCGCAACCGAAGTTCCGCCGTCTGGTTGAAGCTGACCACCCGAAGCGGATGCGCCGGATCCGCACCCGAACGGCGGGCGAAATCGGCGACCATCGGCGGCAGTCCGGTCTCGATATCCCGCGTCGGCGGGGCATTGCGAAGCTCGGCCGCAAGGCCAAGCACGCGGGCGCGGAAACGGCGGCTCGCCGCGACCTGGAGCGCGACAAGCCCGAGAAGGGCAAGAACGACAAGTGCGAGCGCTGTCTGCATCCTGATCCGCTCCGGCAGAAAAATGCGCCGGGATGTCCGAACTATGAACCGGTCGAGCCCACATTGCCAGATCGGCCGAAAGGGTGCGCGCGCGCCGATTATGCAGAAAATCAAGAAAGTGCTTAGCCCCGTCCCAAAAAAGTTATGCTTGCCTTGCGGACGTCTTCAGCGCTTCACTGGAGAAGGGAGACCGGAGCGCTTTTTCGCTTTACGCCGCATCGGGCGAATGCGCAACTTGACCGGAGCGAGGAGAAGGCGGCGGATTTTTCGATGACCGACATAGCGTTTCTCTTGAATGGAACGCCTGTAACCGTGTCCGGCGAACGCCCGACGCGAACGCTTATCGACTGGCTGCGCGAGACCAAAGGACTCACCGGGACCAAGGAAGGCTGCAACGAAGGCGATTGCGGGGCCTGTACCGTCATGGTTACCGATGGCACCGGCACCCGCGCGCTCAACGCCTGCATCCTGTTTCTGCCCCAACTGCACGGAAAGGCGGTGCGCACGGTCGAGGGTCTGGCCGGCCCGAAAGGCGAAATCCATCCCGTTCAGGCCGCGATGGTCGAGAAACACGGCAGCCAGTGCGGCTTCTGCACGCCCGGCTTCGTCATGTCGATCGCAACGGCGCATCGGAACGGCGCATCCGATCACGACGATTACCTTGCCGGCAATCTCTGCCGCTGCACCGGCTACGCACCGATCCTGCGCGCGGCCGAGGCGGTTGCGTCCGAGCCGGTGCCGGACTGGGTCGTGGATGTCCCGCCTGCGGCCGAAGGACCTGCCCCCTTCGCGCCCGCATCGTCGGACGAGCTGGCTGCGTGGTATCTGGCGCATCCGAAGGCCACTCTGATCGCCGGCGCGACGGATGTCGGCCTTTGGGTTACGAAGGAGTTGCGGGATCTGCCCGAGGTCGCGTTCCTCCATGCCTGCGCCGATCTGCAAAGGATCGAGACCGTCCCCGGCGGCTGGAAGGTCGGCGCGGGCTTGACCATCGCGGCGCTGCGCCGGGCGATGGTGGGGCCACACCCGGCCTTCGCGGAGTTGCTGCGGCGCTTCGCCTCCGAACAGGTGCGCGGCGCGGCGACGATCGGCGGCAACATCGCCAACGGCTCGCCCATCGGCGATGCGCCGCCCGCGCTGATCGCGATCGGGGCGCTGCTGCATCTCCGCCGGGGCGACGAGCGGCGCGAGATGCCGCTGGAGCATTTCTTCCTCGATTACCGCAAGCAGGACCGCCGTCCGGGCGAGTTTGTCGAGGCGGTGACGCTCCCCGAAACGGCGCCGGGCCT
>JBNKFC010000122.1:0-1931 GCA_050289105.1 Paracoccaceae bacterium
GGCAGACCGAAACCGGCGGGATCATGATCGCCAATTACGCCTCGATGGACGTGAAACCCGGCTCGATGGGTAGGCCCCTGCCCGGGATCGAGGCCGGGATTGTCGAGGTGACGGACGGCGGTGCAAAGGAGGTGACAAAGCCGCAGGCGATCGGCGAGCTTGCGCTCCGCCCCGGCTGGCCCTCGATGATGCGCGCCTATCTGCACGAAGAGGCGCGTTACAAGAAATGCTTCCGCGACGGCTGGTATCTGTCCGGCGATCTCGCGATGCGCGACAGCGACGGCTATTTCTGGTTCGTCGGCCGCGCCGACGACGTGATCAAGAGCGCGGGGCACCTGATCGGTCCCTTCGAAGTCGAAAGCGCGCTGATCGAACACGATGCCGTTGCCGAGGTCGGCGTCATCGGCATCCCCGACGAGACGGCGGGCGAGATCGTCAAGGCCTATGTCGCGCTGAACAAGGGCTACGAGCCGAGCGAGGAGCTTGAGCTCGACCTTCTTGGCTTTGCCAGAAAGCGGCTTGGCCCGGCCGTCGCCCCGAAGGAAATCGTCTTCCGCCAGAACCTGCCGAAGACCCGGTCCGGCAAGATCATGCGCCGGCTTCTGAAGGCGCGAGAGCTTGGCCTGCCGGAAGGCGATATCTCGACCCTGGAAAGTGACGAGAAATGACCGAAGTCTCCCTTAAGCCCCGTCTCGACCATGCGCATGTGCGCGGACTACTGAAGGCGATGATCCGCATCCGCCGGTTCGAGGACAAATGCGCCGAACTCTATACACAGGAAAAGATCCGCGGCTTCCTGCATCTCTACGACGGCGAAGAGGCGGTCGCGGCGGGTGTGATCCCGGTCCTGACCGAAGCCGACCGGATCGTCGCCACCTACCGCGAACACGGCCATGCGCTGATCCGCGGCCTGCCGATGACCGAGGTCCTGGCCGAGATGTATGGCAAGGCCGAAGGCTCCGCCGGCGGGCGGGGCGGGTCGATGCATCTCTTCTCCGCCAAGGCGAATTTCTACGGCGGCAACGCGATCGTGGGCGGCGGGTTGCCCTTGGCGGTGGGCCTCGCGCTCGCCGACAAGATGCAAGGCAACGACGCCGTCACCACCTGCTTCTTCGGCGAAGGGGCCGTGGCGGAAGGCGAGTTTCACGAGGCGATGAACCTCGCCTCGCTTTGGGATCTGCCCGTGCTCTTCGTCTGCGAGAACAACGGCTACGCGATGGGCACGGCGCTTTCGCTCAGCGAGGCCGAGACCGACATTGCCGCCAAGGCGCGCAGCTACGACGTGGCCGCCGATGTCGTGGATGGCATGGACGTCGTTGCGGTCGAGGCCGCAACACGACGCGCCCTTGCCCAGATGCGCGAAACGGGGGAGCCGCATTTCCTCGAATGCCGAACCTACCGGTTCCGTGCGCATTCAATGTTCGACGCCCAGCTTTACCGCCCGAAGGAGGAAGTCGAGGAATGGCGGGAAAAGGGCCCGATCGTCCGCTTCCAGGGCTGGCTGGAGAAGAACGGCCTGATCCATGCCGAGGAGGTCGCCGCGATCACGGCCGAGGTCGATGCCGAGATCGCCGAGGCCGTCGCCTTCGCCGAGGGCGGCAGCGATGAGCCGGTGGAGACGCTGACCCGCTACGTCATGGCCGAGGACCGGCCCGCGCCGCCCAAGCCCGCGAAGCCCGGCAAGATGGTGGAGACCACATATCGCGAGGCGGTCAAGGCCGCCATTTCAGAGGCGATGGAGAAGGATAACCGCGTCTTCCTCATGGGCGAGGATGTCGGGCGCTATGGCGGCTGCTATGCGGTCAGCAAGGGGCTTCTGGACACGTTCGGGCCCGACCGCATCCGCGATACGCCGCTGTCGGAATCCGGCTTTACCGGAGCCGGCATCGGCGCCTCGATGGCCGGGATGCGGCCCATCGTCGAGGTAATGA
>JBNKFC010000123.1:0-1638 GCA_050289105.1 Paracoccaceae bacterium
TGCCGGCCTCGACGGCGGCGGCGAGTTCCGCCTCATCCACCGCACCGTCGCCATTCGCGTCGATCGCGGTGAAGCCCTCTTCGGTCAGCGCCGAATAGACGGCCTGAAGTTCGGGCAGCGAGAGGTTGCCCGTGCCGTCGGCATCCATGTCCGACAATCCCTGCGCCAGCGCCATGCCGGTGGTGGTAAGCCCGAGCGCGAGGGTGAGTGCCAGTGTCTTCATCGGATCATCTCCTTGATCTTGGATCGCGAAGGCCGCGTTTTCGCCGCCCTCGGTGAACAGGACACCCGGACCTTGTCTTTATTCCCGTCTCGTGACGGCGCCCGGCTCCGCGCGCGGCGCGCCGCCCATCGCAAGGCCGCCCACACGCGGGAAGCCGCCGGAAATGCACCGAACCGGACGGCGAAAGCCGGCTCGGCGGATTTCCCCCAGGTTGTGACGCCGGAGCGGGAGACCAAAGTCAGGGGAAAGAAGGAGACCCCCATGTCCGATCTGCTTCCTCCCCGCCCCGTCCGCCCCCGGCTCCCCTGCCCCAAGGACGATATCGTAGACCACATGCCCGCCCTCCTGCGCCTGTCGCGCATTTTGATGCGAGATCCGGCCGCGGCCGAGGATCTTGCCCAGGAGGTTCTCCTGCGGGTCTGGGCCCAGATCGCGTCCGGCACAGAGATCGACGATCTCAGGCCCTACCTCATGACGGCGGCGCGCAACCTCGCCCGGCGGCGACCGCGCCCCACGCTGGCGCTGTCGGAGGCGCCGGAGCCGGCCGCCCCGCCCGAGGCGCCGCGGCGGCTGGCGCTGCGCGAGGTTGCCCGCGCGCTGGCGCGGCAACCCCAAGCCGAGGTGAATCTGGTGATGCGCCAGGCGGCGCGCGGGGAAAGCTACAGCGACATTGCCGCGGCAGAGGGCCTGCCGGTCGGCACAGTGATGTCGCGTCTATCGCGGCTCAGGTCGCGGCTCCGGGCCGAATGCGGTTTGCCGGCCAAAGGTTCGGCCGCAGCCCTCCTGACCGGCGAGGACGCGGCCTGACGCCGCGTTCCATTCGCCAGAAAAGACAAAGGCCCCGGATTTCTCCGGAGCCCTGATCGCATGCGGAAGGTTTGCCAGTAATCAGCCGGCGATGGTGCCAGCTTCCTGGGCGGCCTTCAGCTCGTCCGCATCGACAGCGCCGTCGGCGTTGACGTCGATGGTGGAGAAGAGTTCGGCGGTCATGTCCGGATAGGCAGCGGTCAGCTCTTCGATCGAGTAGGTGCCGTTGCCATCCGTGTCAGTCACGACGGTCTGGGCTTGGGCGGCAGCGGTGCAGGCGACAACAGCGCCGAGGGCCAGAACGAACTTATTCATCTCAGTTTTACTCCAGGTTAGGGCAACTGCCCTAGAATCAGTGGCTTACCGCCACCGCCTGCTATGTGGAGGTTCCCGAAGCGTCTCGCAAGTAGCTCCCATGCGCCGATCACGCCGCCGTGAACGCTCTGGCGGAAAGGTGCCGAGAGACGCAGGACGTTTGCGCGTGTTCCCGCGCCTTGCGCCTCGTTTGCCTTCCTTGACCAGCGCTGCGCCGCCCGGAAAAGAAAGCGGGGGGCCCGGAGGCCCCCCTAGTCTCGCCGTTCAGGCTCATCCTTCATACCGCTCGGTTT
>JBNKFC010000124.1:0-10416 GCA_050289105.1 Paracoccaceae bacterium
TATCGCCTTTGCGCGTCTTGACCGTGTAGCCGATGATTTCGTCCTTGAACTTGCCGGCCTTCTGCGCCGCTTCGGCCTTGTTCTGGCTCGCCACCGCGAAAGCATCCTGCTCATCGCGGCTGATCTGCCATTTCTCGGCGACATTCTCGGCCGTGGTGCCCATGTGGTAGCCGTTGAACGCGTCCCAGAGGCCGTCCTTGATCATCGAATCGATGAACTTCATGTCACCCATCTTCTGGCCCGCGCGCAGATGCGCGACGTGCGGGGAAAGCGACATGCTCTCCTGCCCGCCGGCGCAGACGATGGCCGCATCGCCGAGCTGGATGTGCTGGGCACCGAGCGCCACCGACCGCAGGCCCGATCCACAGACCTGGTTGATCGACCAGGCCGCGCTTTCCTGCGGCAGGCCGGCGTTGATATGTGCCTGGCGGGCCGGGTTCTGGCCTTGCCCCGCTGTCAGGACCTGGCCGAGGATCGTTTCCGACACCTCCGCCTTGTCGATGCCTGCCCGCGCCACGATGGCTTCGAGCACGGCTGCACCGAGGTCATGGGCGGGCGTGTTGGCGAAGGCGCCGTTGAAGCTGCCCACGGGCGTGCGGGCAGCGGATACGATAACGACGTTGGTCATGGGCAAGGTCCTCCTGAAGGCGCGAATCCGCGCGCGAAGACCCAATCGAAGCGACCCCCGCGCCGCTGTGCAGCATGCCGATAGGAACGGGTGCGTCAAGCGCGATGGCCGGATCGCCGGATTGCCGCGAAATAATCTTTCGCGCGGCTCGTCCTGCGGCCGCGCAGCCCGTTGAAATCACGCCCGTTTCTTCGCCAGGGGCATCTTCCAGGGTGGCGTCACAGTCGGGGCCCCGAAATAGTAGCCCTGCATGCAGTCCATCCCGGCGTCGGTCAACCACGCCGCGTCACGGGCATTTTCGACCGATTCTGCGACCGCGAACATGTCGAACTGCCGGGCGATCGACAGGAGCGCCTTGGTCAGGCACTGATTGTCCGGATTGTCGGCGATGCCGCGGATGAACTGGCCGTCGATCTTGATGATGTCGAAGTAGAACTCTCTCAGGTACCGGAACGAGGTATAGCCCGCGCCGAAATCGTCGAGTGCGAAGGAAATCCCCTCCGCCTGCAACTCCCCCATGAAGACCGAGACCGCGTCGGGCATGACCATGGCCGAGCTTTCGGTGATCTCGAGGATCAGCCGTTCGGCGACGGTCGCATCCGCCTTCAGCCCGCGCCGAAGCACGTGTTTCCACCGCGGATAGGCGATCGAGCGCGCCGACATGTTGATGGCGAGCCTGAGCGTGGGGTCCTGCTTCAGCGAGGCGAGACCCATGTCGAGCGACAGGCAATCGACGATGCGGCCCAGTTCCGTCGTCTCGATCGTCTCGATGAAGTCGCGAGCCGGGATGATCCGCCCGGTTTCGTCCAGAAGCCGGATCAGCCCCTCGTAGAACGCCGGCCTGTCCGGCCGCGCCGACTGCACCACCGGCTGGAACGCCAGGAGCACGTCGCGCCGTTCGACCGCGCGCTTTACCATCGACAAGATATCCCGGTCGCGCAGGCCAACCGCCGCGCTCAGGGGACTGTCCTGGCTCGGGTCGCGGGGTGTCTGTCCAGGTCTGCGGCCGTATCGCATCGCATTTCTCCTCGCCGTCCGGCGACAGATTGGGCAGAAGGCGATAAGAAGCCGTAAACGCTTGCGGCCTTTTCACGGCCAGGCGCCGGATTCCGGGAGGGCAAGATGAACGAACGCTGCGGCTGGTGCGGGACCGAAGCCATCTATGTCGATTATCACGATACCGAATGGGGCGTGCCGGAACGCGATGCGCGGGCGCTTTGGGAAAAGCTCATCCTCGACGGGTTTCAGGCCGGCCTCTCCTGGATCACGATCCTAAAGAAACGCGACAATTTCCGCGCGGCGTTCGAGGGCTTCGACCCAGCGGTGATCGCCGGCTGGGGCGAGGCCGAGGTCAACCGCCTTCTCGCGGACCCCGGCATCGTGCGCTCGCGCGCCAAGATCGAGGCGACGATCGGCAATGCCCGTGCCTATCTGGCGATCTCCGAACGCGAGGGATTCGATACCTTCCTCTGGCGCTACACGGACGGCAGGCCGCTCCAGAACCGGTTCCGGACGCTGGCGGAGGTGCCGGCCTCCACACCGCTCTCCGAACGGATCTCGAAAGACCTCAAGAAGGCCGGCTTCCGCTTCGCCGGCCCGACCATCGTCTAAGCCTTCATGCAGGCGGTTGGCATGGTCAACGACCACCTCGTCACCTGTCCCGCCCACGACCGGGTCGCCCGCCTTGGTTGACCGTCTCTTTATGGATCGAAATCTTCAGGCAGCGTTGCCCGGGCTGTGAACCGATAAACGCTGGGGGCCGCAGGGCAGGCCGAACGCGACTTATTCCTCTGCGATGAGCGCCGCGACGATGGCCCGGGCGCTCTCGCTGTCCCATTCCGCGTCCCCGGTCATCCGCGCGATCTCCCGCCCCTCGCGGTCGAGGATCACCGTCACCGGGAGCCCGAAAACCGCCATGTCCCGCGCCAGATCCTGCTTGGGGTCGAGAAGGACCGGCAGCGTCTCCACCCCCGTCTCACTGAAAAGCCGCTCGATCGCGGGCAGGGGATTGCGCCCGGTCGCGATGGTCACCACCGCGAAATCCTCGCCGCCGAGATCGCGGTTGAGCGCGTCGAAGGCCGGCAGTTCCTTGCGGCAGGGCGCGCACCAGGTCGCCCAGAAGTTCACCGCGACGATCTTGCCCTGCCAGTCCGCCAGCCGGTGCTCGGCGCCCGATGCGTCGGTGAAGGCGATGTCGGAAACCGCGGCTGGCTCCGCCGCGAACATCAGCTTCTTCATCGAGCCGTCGCGCAGGGCCTCGATCTCGGCCGCGCCGGCCAAGGCGGCATTTGCACCAAGGCCAAGGGCCGTGTAGAGGACGGCGAAGAGGAACCAGCGCATAAGAGCCTCCGGGGGCAAGAATGACCGACAAGACCCAGAACGCGATGTGGGGCGGGCGTTTCGCCGCCGGGCCGGACGCGATCATGGAGGCGATCAACGCCTCGATCAGCTTCGACAGGCGGCTTCATGCCCAGGACATCGCAGGGTCCCGCGCCCATGCGGCGATGCTCGCCGCACAAGGCATCATCAGCGATAAAGACGCAGACGCCATTCGGGAAGGCCTTCTCACGGTCTTGTCAGAGATCGAGGGCGGAAACTTCGCCTTTTCGACCGCGCTCGAGGACATTCACATGAATGTCGAGGCGCGGCTGAAGGAGGTGATCGGCGAACCGGCCGGGCGGCTTCACACGGCGCGGAGCCGCAACGACCAGGTCGCGACCGACTTCCGGCTCTGGGTCCGTGACCAGGCGGATGCAGCCGTCGAAGGTCTCGTTGCGCTGCAAAGGGCGCTCTTGGGGCAGGCAGAGGCCGGTGCGGACTGGGTGATGCCGGGCTTCACCCATCTGCAGACCGCGCAGCCGGTGACCTGGGGCCATCACATGATGGCCTATGTCGAGATGTTCGGCCGCGATGTGGGCCGCTTCGCCGATGCCCGCGCGCGGATGAACGAATGCCCGCTGGGCGCCGCCGCCCTCGCCGGAACCTCGTTTCCGATCGACCGCCACGCGACTGCCGAGGCGCTCGGCTTTGACCGGCCGATGGCCAACTCGCTCGACGCAGTCAGCGACCGCGACTTCGCGCTGGAATTCCTCGCCGCCGCGTCGATCACGGCCATGCACCTGTCGCGCTTTGCCGAGGAGCTTGTGATCTGGTCCTCGGCGCAGTTCCGCTTCGTGGCGCTCTCCGACCGGTTCTCCACCGGGTCCTCGATCATGCCGCAGAAGAAGAACCCGGATGCGGCGGAGCTGATCCGCGCCAAGATCGGGCGGATCATGGGGGCGAACGTGGCGCTGATGATGGTTATGAAGGGTCTTCCCTTGGCCTATTCCAAGGACATGCAGGAAGACAAGGAACAGGTCTTCGACGCCGCCGACAACCTGATGCTGGCGCTCGCCGCGATGGAGGGCATGGTGCGGGACATGACCGCGCAGGTCGCGAACCTTGAAAAGGCTGCTGCGTCAGGCTTTTCCACCGCGACCGACCTTGCCGACTGGCTCGTGCGCGAGGCCGGGCTGCCATTCCGCGACGCCCACCACGTCACCGGGTCGCTCGTCGCGATGGCCGAGAAAAAGGGCTGCGACCTGCCGGACCTTTCGATCGGAGAGATGACCACCGTTCACCCCGCGATCACGCAGGATGTATATTCGGTGCTCGGCGTCCATAACTCGGTCGCGAGCCGCCAAAGCTACGGCGGTACCGCCCCGGATCAGGTCCGGATTCAAATTGCCCGCTGGAAGGAAAGGCTCGGATGAAGGTCGCGGGGTTGATGATCACCTGTGCCGCGCTCGTTGGCTGCTCGCACCCCCGCGCCCATGCGGGTGCGCACGTCACACCGGACGGCGTCCGTGTCGTGCCCTCCGTCTCCACCTCCATCGCCGGAATCGGCGTCACCGTGAGCGAATGATGCGCATTCTTGTCTCTCTTCTCTGTCTCGGTGTCCTGGCCTCCTGCGGCGCCGACGGCGCGCCAACGCCGCCGGCCGAGAAGGGCCTGACCGTAAACGGCCAGGTCAAGGTCGGGGTCGCCGGAAGCCTTTGACCGCGCGTCAAGCGGAGCGCGCGTTCCGCGCGCGAGATCTTCCTCTCACCCCTTTCGCTGTCGCGACAGGGGTTCGGGCCGCTTCGCGGGGGAGTATTTTCGAACAGAAGAAGGGGTGTCTTCGGTTCGAAAATACATCCGCCGGAGGCAAATCGCACGAAGTGCCAGAAGGCGTGCGCGCGACGCGCGCTCAATCGGATTGCGCCGGTTCAGTCGAGCGTGCGGCGGAAGCGGAGGAGCGCCAGCGTCGCGTAGCCTGCGACGAACAGGGCTAGCGCCGCCATCGGCTGGGCGATGCCGGCGTAATCGGCCCCTTTCAGCATCACCGCACGGATAAGCCGCAGGAAATGTGTAAGCGGGAAGATCTCGCCCAGCACCTGCGCCCAGCCGGGCATGCCGCGATAGGGGAACATGAAGCCCGAGAGAAGGAGCGACGGCAGGAAGAAGAAGAAGGTGAGCTGCATAGCCTGCATCTGAGTCCGCGCGGCGGTCGAGATGAGGTAGCCGAGGATGACGAGCGAGGCCACGAAGACGAAGACCCCGGCCAGAAGCAGCGGCAATGCGCCGACGAAGGGGACGGCGAAGATCAGCTTCGCGGCGACGAGGACCACGACGACCTGGACCGCGCCGACGCCGAGATAGGGCAGGACCTTGCCGAGCATGATCTCAAGCGGCGTCGCGGGCATGGAGAGGAGGTTCTCCATCGTCCCCCTTTCAATTTCGCGGGTAAGCGCCATCGAGGTCATCATCACCATCGTCATCTGCAGGATCACGCCAAGAAGGCCCGGCACGATGTTGTACTGGGTGATGCCTTCGGGATTGTAGCGCTTGTGGACCGTCACCTGCAGCTGCGACGCGGCGCTGTCGGCGGCCTGTGCCTCGGCCCCGCGTTCGCGCAGGAGCGCCTCGGCCGCAACGGTGCCGAGGGTCGAGATCGCGCCGGAAGCGACGGAGGGGTCGGTCGCGTCGGCCTCGATGAGGATCTGCGGATGGTCGCCGCGTTCGACCCGCCGGCCGAAATCCGAGGGCACGGTGACGACGAAGGACACGTCGCCCCGCGTGATCAGCCGTTCGGCCTCGGCGGCCGAGGCGGCGGGGTAGGTGAAGCGGTAGTAGCCCGTGAGCTCCAGCGCCGAGACGATGGCGCGGGTGTAGCGGTCCTGGGTCGGCGCGACGAGGGCCGCCGGAAGCCCCTTCGGATCGGAATTGATCGCGAAGCCGAAGAGGATGAGCTGGATGAGCGGGATGCCGAGCATCATCGCAAAGGTGATCCGGTCGCGCCGCATCTGGATCACTTCCTTCCTGAGAAGGGCCAGCAGCCGGCGGAGCGAGAAATAGCGGCTCATTCCATGTTGTCCTTCGCATCGCCCATGAGCTGGATGAACACATCCTCGAGGCTCGTCTCGGCCTCGGCCATCCGGCAGCCGGTCTCCTTGGCGACCCGCGCGGCGGTGGTGCGCAAGGCCGCACCATCCTTGCCGACGACATGAAGCGTCGTGCCGAAGGGCGCCACCTGATCCACCCCGGGGGCCCCCTTCAGGCGCTCCGCCGCCTTCGGCGTCGCGGCGCCTTCGAGAACGACGGTGGTCAGGCCGGCGTTGCGCACGACCTCCGCCACCGTGCCCTCGGCAATGAGCTGGCCGTAGGAAATGTAGTTGATCCGGTGGCAGCGCTCGGCCTCGTCCATGTAGTGGGTTGAGACGAGAAACGTGAGGCCATCCGCCGCGAGTTGGTGGATCTCGTCCCAGAAGTCCCGCCGCGCCTTGGGATCAACCCCGGCCGTCGGCTCGTCGAGCATGAGGAGCTTCGGCCGATGCATGATGCAGGCGGCAAGCGCCAACCGCTGCTTCCAGCCGCCCGAGAGCGACCCGGCAAGTTGATGGCGCCGCGCCGTCAGGCCGAGATAGGCCAGCGTTTCGGCGACATGGCGGCGTGCTGGGTGGAGACCGTAGAGACCGGCGACGAAATTGAGGTTCTCCTCGATCGTCAGGTCCTCGTAGAAGGAAAAGCGCTGGGTCATGTAGCCGACCTCGCGCTTGATTGCCCGGCCTTCCCGTCTGATGTCGTGGCCGAGGACCTGGCCCTCGCCCGCATCCGGGGTCAGGAGGCCGCACATCATCCGGATCGTCGTCGTCTTGCCAGAGCCGTTCGGGCCGAGAAAGCCAGCGATCTCGCCCTTCGCGACGGAAAGCGAGACCCCGTTCACGACGGCGCGCCCGTCGTACCGCTTGACGAGGCCGCGGACTGAAATGGCGGGCTCGGGCGTCATCCCTGCGAGTCCGGAAGGCTGACATCGACGATCTGGCCGGGCTTCAGGGCGTCTGCCTCAACCGGTCGCGCCTCGATGAGGTAGACGAGGGTCTGACGGTTTTCGAGCGAGTAGATGACCGGGGGGGTGAACTCCGGCGCATCGGCGACATAGGTGATCGTCGCGGCAAGATCGGGCGAGCAGCCGTCGCAATGGACCGACAGCAGGGCCCCTTGCGTGATGGCGGAGATCGCGCTCTCGGGAACGTAGAGGCGGAGCTTGACTGCGCCGTCGGGCAGCATCGAGAGGACCGGAGCGGAGGGCCCGGCAAGTTCGCCGGGCGTGCGGATCACGTCATAGATCGTGCCGGGGGCGGGGGCCGTCAGCCGGCGTTTTCCGAGGTTCCATTCCGCGCGCGCCCGCGCGGCCGAGGCGCCCTCGACACCGGCCTCGGCGGCGGCGATTTCCTGAGGGCGGGCGGGAAGGCGGGCGACGGCGAGGTTGGCCTCGGCCTCGGCGACCTTCGCA
Organism: Paracoccaceae bacterium; assembly: GCA_050289105.1. GTDB lineage: Bacteria > Pseudomonadota > Alphaproteobacteria > Rhodobacterales > Rhodobacteraceae > Albidovulum. The sequence goes on from JBNKFC010000124.1 coordinate 7,443, forward strand.
TGGGCGACGGTGGCCGCGGTGGCCGCATCGTCCGCCTGCGTCGTCGTCGCGGCGCCTCGCGCGGCAAGGCTTTTCAGCCGTTCCGCGGCGCGGTCGGCCTCTTCCGCCTGCGCCCGGGCAGAGGCGAGCGTCGCCTCGATGACGCTGATCTCCTCGGGCCGCCTACCTTCGCGAAGGTTCGCGAGCTGGCTCTCGGCCTGCGCCAGCGCCGCCGTCGCTTCAGACAGGGCGATTTCCGCATCGCGCCGCTCCATTTCGACCAGCACGGAACCGGCCTCCACTCGGTCGCCGCGGGCGACTTCGAGATTGTCGATCTGCGCGGTCGCGACAGGCGCGATGAGCACGTATTCGCCTTCCACATAACCGGTGGCGAAAGGTGGCGGCGGCGAGCAGGTCGAAAAGAGCGCGGAAAGGAGGGGAATGGTGCAGACAAAGGCGGTCATGTGAGACGCTCCCTTGCGATCAGTGAATGGAGGTTCGCGGCAAGAACGTCGGCGATGCGCGTGGCCTCGGCCGGACCGAGTGCCTCCCAGCCCATGCGGCGTTCGACGATGGGGCGGCCGACGCGGAAATAGAGGATCTGCCCGATGAGAGAGAAGACGCGCAGGCGGGTCGCCTCGCTCTCCGCCTCCTGTCCCGTGGCAGCGGCCCAGAGTGCGCAGAAGTGGCGGTGCATCGGGTCGATCATCGTCCCGTAAACGGCGTCGAGGACCGGGCCGTTTTCGCCGACTTCGCGCAGCATGAAGGCAATCAGGTCGTCGGAGTCGCGCGATCCGGCGATGAAGGCGACCATGGCGCGCAGGATCGCCTCCATCTGCTTGATCGCGACCTCGGCCGAATGCGGGGCACTTGGAGCGGCCGCGCCGATAACGCCCTGCATCCGGCGCGCCACCTCGACGCCGCAGGCGCGTCGAAGCCCGTCCTTGCCTCCGAAATGATAGGCGATGGAGGCTACGTTCGTCGCCGCCTCTGCCGCGATCTCGCGTGTCGAGGTGGCGGCGAAGCCCTTTCTGCCGAACAGTTTGAGCCCCGCAGCGATGAGTTGCGCAGCCGTGCCTTCGGGGGGGAGGGGCGTATCGGGCATGGGGCCTCCGGTGAGTCGGTGTGATTTTAATCAAACGATTGATTGAAATCAATCTCGCCGCGCGACGGCTTTCCTTGATCCGCGCGATGCTCTAAATCGGCCGGACCGACAGAAGCTACGCAAGGCCCCAGAACCATGGACCATTTCCTTTACCGCGACGGTGCGTTGTTCGCCGAGGATGTGGCGATCGCCGATATCGCCGCCGCGGTGGGGACGCCGTTCTACGTGTACTCGACGGCGACGCTGCAACGGCACTACCGGCTCTTCGAAGAAGCGCTGGCGGGGTTGCCGCATCTGATCTGCTACGCGATGAAGTCGAATTCCAACCTTTCGGTGATCCGCACCCTGGCAGCTTTGGGCGCGGGGATGGATGTCGTCTCGGTCGGCGAATACCTGAAGGCCCGCGCCGCCGGCGTTCCGGGGGACCGCATCGTCTTTTCCGGCGTCGGCAAAACGCGCGACGAGATGCGGACCGCGCTCGACGGCGGTATCCGCCAGTTCAACGTGGAAAGCGAGCCGGAGCTTCTGGCGCTGAACGAAGTCGCGCTGTCGATGGGCCTCAAGGCACCCATCACGATCCGGGTGAACCCGGACGTCGATGCGAAGACCCATGAGAAGATCGCCACCGGCAAGAAGGAAAACAAGTTCGGCATTCCGATCGCCCGGGCCCGCGCGGTCTATGCCGAGGCGGCGGCGCTGAAAGGCATCGAGGTTGTCGGCATCGATGTCCATATCGGCAGCCAGCTGACCGATCTGGAGCCGTTCGAGCAGGCCTATCTCAAGGTCGCCGACCTGACCCGGCAGCTGCGCTCTGACGGCCACGATATCCGCAGGCTGGACCTCGGCGGCGGCCTTGGCATCCCTTACGAGCGCTCGAACGCCGACCCGCCGCTGCCGTCGGATTACGGCGCGGTGATCAAGCGCACCGTCGGCGACCTCGGCTGCGAGGTGGAGATCGAACCCGGGCGGCTGATCTCCGGAAATGCCGGGCTGCTGGTGAGCCGGGTCATCTATGTGAAATCGGGCGAGGAGCGGGATTTCCTCATTCTCGACAGCGCCATGAATGATCTGGTGCGCCCGTCGATGTACGGCGCGCACCACGACATCGTGCCGGTCGTGGAGCCCGCGCCGGGAACCGAGACGCAGCCGTATGATATCGTCGGTCCGGTCTGCGAATCCGGCGACACCTTTGCAAAGCATCGCCCCCTGGCTCAGCTGAAGGCGGGCGATCTCGTCGCCTTCCGCTCCGCCGGGGCCTACGGCGCGGTCATGGCTTCGGAATACAACACCAGACCGCTCGTCCCCGAAGTCCTGGTGAAGGGGGATCAATTCGCTGTCATCCGTGCGCGTCCCACCTATGACGAGCTGATAAACCGCGATACGATCGCCGAATGGCTCTGATACGCAATCCCGCGTGGCGGACCCCCCGAGGAGGCCCACGAGAGGCGTGACCCGGATAAAGGCCCTTCCGCACGAGGCGCTGAAACGTCTCGTCTGGCCCGTGCGTCTGACGCGGGCCGGAATGGCGGCCGAGCGGATCACGCGCAGCTTCTGGCCGATCTGGACGATCCTGTTCGGTGTCATCGCCGCACTCGCTTTCGGTCTTCAGGACTGGCTTCCGCTGGAGGCACTCTGGATCGGAGGTGTCCTGACGCTCCTTGGATTTTTCTACGCCCTCTGGCGCGGTATCCGCAGGTTCCGCTGGCCGAGCCGGGAGGAGGCGCTGGAGCGGCTCGACCGAACCCTGCCCGGACGCCCGATCGCCGCGCTTTCCGACAGTCAGGCGATTGGCAGCGCGGATGCCGGATCGACGGCCGTCTGGCGCGCCCATGTCGCCCGCATGGCGGCCCGCGCCGAGGAAGCGCGCGCGCCGGCGCCGGACCTTCGCAT
>JBNKFC010000125.1:0-3874 GCA_050289105.1 Paracoccaceae bacterium
ATCGAGGAATGGGGCATGTCGCAGTTCGTCCGCGACTCGCGGATCGCGATGATCTACGAAGGCACTACGGGCGTGCAGGCGCTCGACCTCGTGGGGCGCAAGCTCGGGCTGAGAGGCGGGCAGCCGATCATGACCTTCTTCGAGTATGTGAAGGGCTATATCCGCGAGAACGAGGATGACCTCGCGCTGGCCAAGGACTTTCTCAACCCGCTGAAGAAGGCGTCGAAGGATCTGCAGCAGGCCGCGATGTTCTTCATGCAGGCCGGCATGAAGAACCCCAATGCAGCGCTGGCCGGGTCGGTCGATTTCCTCCATCTGTTCGGCCATGTGTGCATGGGGCTCGCCTGGGCGCGCATGGCAAAGGCCGCGCACCGCGCAATCCAGGACGGTCACGGCGATCGCGCCTATTACGAGGCCAAAATCGTCACCGGGCGCTATTATATGAGCCGCGTCCTGCCCGAGACGGGCCTCAGGCTCGCGCGGATCGAGACCGGTGCGGATCCGGTGATGGACCTGCCGGCCGAGGCGTTTTGATTGGCGCGGGGCGGGCCGAATCGTTCAGGCTCGGCGCCACCCCGAACCCGCCCCTGACTCCGCGGGAACCGGGATGGGAGCCTGCCCACACGGTCGCCGGACCACACCAGCATCGAGGAGAGCCGAATGGCCGAGTTCCGCCTTCACTGCTTCGCCCAGTCGGGCAACGCCTACAAGGTCGCGCTGATGCTCGAGCTGTCCGGGGCGGACTGGGAGCCGGTGCTGGTCGATTTCTTCGCGGGCGGCACGCGCGAGCCTGCCTTCCGGGCGATGAACCCGATGGGCGAGGTCCCGGTCCTGGAGCACCGTGGCGAGGTTCTGACCCAGTCGGGCGTGATCCTCGACTATCTGGCCGAAGTGCTCGGGACGTTCGGCCCCGCGCCCGAACGGGCGCGCGAGGTGCTGCGCTGGATCCTGTGGGACAACCACAAGCTGACCGCGAACCTGGCGACTTGGCGGTTTCTTGCGAGGTTCGTCCCGGAAGAGAAGCGCAATGCCGACGTGATCGCGTTTCTCGAAGGGCGCGCGCGCACGGCGCTCAAGCTGCTTGACCAGCATCTTCAGGCGCGGGACTGGATCGTCGGCGACGCTCCCACGATCGCGGACCTGTCCTGCGCGGGCTACATGTTCTACCCGGAGGAATATCCGATCGACTGGCAGGGCGACTTCCCGGCGGTGTCCGCCTGGGCTGCGCGCATCGCGGGTCTGCCGGGTTGGAAGTACCCCTACGACCTGATGCCCGGCCATCCGATAGGGGGGCGCTGAGGCGCATGTCCGCCGAACCGACATACGCCACGGGCGGCTGCCAGTGCGGGCGGGTGAGGTTTCGCGTCGCCGAACCGCTGGGACGCGCGAATCTCTGCCACTGCCGGATATGCCAGCGTGCGACCGGCAATGCCTTCGCGCCGCTGGTGACCGCGCGGGGCGTGGCGTTCGAGGGCGAGCCAGCGCGCTTCGCCAGCTCGGACGTCGCCGAGCGCGGCTTTTGCCGCGAATGTGGCACGCCGCTTTTCTATGCCCCCGCGGGCTCGGATGCGCTCGAGTTGATGATCGGCGCCCTCGATGACCCGAACGCGGTGAGACCCGCATTGCATTACGGGATCGAGAGCCGGGTTTCATGGCTCCATCTCTCCGACGGACTTCCCGAGTTCGCGACCCGCCCCGGCGGGCTTTCGGGAAAGGGGCCGAATACGATCACGAGCAGGCAGCACCCGATCGCGGGTATGGCTGCAGAGGAGGACCAATGACCGACGCCTACATCTTCGACGCCGTGCGGTCGCCGCGCGGCAGGGGCAAGAAGGACGGCAGCCTGCACGAGGTGACGGCGCTCAGCCTCTCGGCGCAGATGCTGAACGCGATCCGTGACCGCAACGACATCGACACCTCGGCGGTCGAGGACGTGATCTGGGGCTGCGTCACCCCCGTCGGCGAACAGGGCGGCGAGATCGCCCGCTCGGCGGTGCTCTATGCCGGCTGGGACGAGGGCGTGCCCGGCCTGCATATCAACCGCTTCTGCGCGTCCGGCCTCGAGGCGGTGAACCTCGCCGCCAACCAGGTGCGCGCGGGCGCGGGCGAGCTTTACGTCGGCGGCGGTGTCGAGATGATGAGCCGGGTGCCGATGGGCTCGGACGGATTCGCCATCGCGGTCGATCCCTACCTGGCGATGAAGACCTATTTCGTGCCGCAGGGGATCTCGGCCGACATCATCGCCACCGAGTACGGCTTCTCGCGCGACGACGTTGACGCCTATGCGGTCGAGAGTCAGCGCCGCGCCGCCAAGGCGTGGGACGAAGGCCGGTTCTCGCGCTCGGTCGTGCCGGTCCGCGACGTGAACGGCATCGAGATCCTGGGCCGTGACGAATACATGCGCCCGGGCACCGACATGCAGTCGCTCGGCGGGCTGAAGCCGTCCTTCAAGGACATGGGAGAAACGATGCCGGGGTTCGACGCCGTCGCGCTCCTGAAATACCCGCACCTCGAGCGGATCGAGCATGTGCACCACGCCGGCAACTCGTCGGGCATCGTCGACGGTTCGGCCGCGGTTCTGGTGGGGTCGAAGGAAGCGGGCGAGAGGCTCGGCCTCAAGCCCCGCGCCCGGATCCGCGCCACCGCGAAGATCGGCACCGATCCGACCATCATGCTGACCGGCCCCGTGCCGGCGACCGAGAAGATCCTGCGCGAGAGCGGGATGTCCATCGCCGACATCGACCTGTTCGAGGTGAACGAAGCCTTCTCGGCGGTCGTGCTGCGCTTCATGCAGGCCTTCGACGTGGACCACGGCAAGCTCAACGTCAACGGCGGCGCCATCGCGATGGGCCACCCGCTTGGCGCGACGGGGGCAATGATCCTGGGCACGCTGCTTGACGAGATGGAGCGCGCCGACAAGGCGACCGGGCTCGCGACGCTGTGCGTGGCGTCGGGCATGGGGTCGGCCACGATCATCGAGCGGGTGTGATGGCTGAACGACACTCAGAGGCTGCCTCGGTGGCACCGCCCGAGCCGGCACACCCCTTGCTCGCCGTGCATGCCCACCTGCAGCGCACCGACACGCAGTGCGCCTTGATCCCGCCTATGGCGCATGAGCCCGATCCGGGCCATCCCGTGCGGCGCATCGCGCTCGATGCGCCCGGACTCTGGGTGGCGACGCGGCCCGCATCGCTCATGATCGATCGTTGGGCGGATGCCGACGGCTACGAGCTTGTCCTGCTCGATCCCTGCGAAGCGCGAAACGACCCCGCACGCTGTGCAAACCATATCGCGGCTCTCGCGCACGAACGCGGCACCGTCAAGCGGACGCCCGCCTTGCGCAGCGTCGCGACCGCGAGCCCGATGACCAAGGAAACCGAACGATGACCGAGATCTTCCACCTGTCCGTCGATGACGGCATCGCCACGATCACCTGGGATCTCCCCGGCGCCTCGATGAACGTGCTGAACGAGCAGGGTATCCGCGAACTCGACGCTCATGTCGATGCGGTGATCACCGACCCCGCGGTCAAGGGCGTGATCATCACCTCGGGCAAGCCCGACTTCGCCGGTGGCATGGACCTCAACGTGATCTCGCGGATGAAGGCCGAGGCCGGGGCGCAGGGCGGCAACCCGGCCGAGACGATCTTCGGATTCGTCATGCAGCTGCATGGCGTGCTCAGGAAGATCGAGCGTGCCGGCGCCGACCCCAAGACCAACAAGGGCGGCAAGCCCTTCGTCTGGGCCTGCCCGGGCACGTCGATGGGGATCGGCACCGAGATTGGGCTCGCCTGCCACCGCCGGATCGCGGCCGACATTCCTAAGGCCAAGATCGGCCTGCCAGAGATCCTCGTCGGCATCTTCCCCGGCGCGGG
>JBNKFC010000126.1:0-10968 GCA_050289105.1 Paracoccaceae bacterium
CGGGTCCGGGCTCAGTATCACGGCGAGGCCAATCCCTTCGCGGCGGGCGAGCGGCCGCGGGTGCGGACCACCGACGACTACCTCTCGAAACGCCGGGATCACTGATGCCGCGGTCAGCGACTGAGGATCTCGGCGCCAAGGTCGGCGGGCGCCACGGTGGCGACGAACGCCTGGAGCGCCTCGACCTCGGCCATCGTGACTGTCACCGGAACGATCGGCGGCGGGCGGGCGGGATCGAAGGGCGGGCTGATCCCCTCGACCTGCATAAAGGCAGGATGTGGATTAAGCGCGTAGAATGCCTGAAACCGCGTCGCCCAATCGGGCAATGCGCGCAGCGCGGCAAAGGACGGGGTGGAGCCGATGCCGATCGTCGTTTCGTCGGGCGCGACGCGGTGGCAGCGGGCGCAATGCTTGTCGGCCACCTCCCGGCCAAGCGTCACATCGCCGGTGAAGGTGATTTCGGCGACCTCGGTGCGGGCTGCGGCGCCTTCGAATGGCGGACCCTCGGACGGGGTGAATGCGGCAATGGCCTTCTGACCGGTCTCGGAGGTCAGCCAGTCTGCGAAGCGGCGCGCTGCCTCGTTGTCGCTGTCGAGGGCCACCATGTAGGTCATCCCCGCTCGCGCCATCACTGGCCGTCCCGTCCCGTCATCCGGACCGATCCGCACGTCGGCTTCCGTTTCAACAAGCTGCGCCCGCCGTCCGGTCTTGAGCCCGAAGCGCGGCAGGATATAGTCCAGAAGCCCGCTTGCCCGGATGTCGGGCGCGGCGGCAAGGCCGAACTCCCGCGCCTCCTCCGCCCGAAGCGGCAGGACGCAAAGCAGTATCAGGGCAAAGCCGGCAAGATGCCGCATCAGACGGTCCTCCCGGCGGTCAGGCTAGGAACGGGGTGCGGCGGCGGTCAACCGGAAAGAAAAGGAGATGATGATGGACGATGATTTCAACATGTCGATGCGCAAGTTTCTCAAGCAGGTCGGCGTGACCTCGCAACAGGCGATCGAAGAGGCCGTTCGCAAGGCCGGCGCCCACGCGCATGGCCGGACGTTCACTGCGAAGATGGTGCTGACGGTCGACGGGCTCGACGTCGAGCATGTCGTGACCGGCAAGATCACCGGACCGTCGGCATGAGCCTAGGCCGCGAAGAGGTTCTGGAGGCCCTGAAGACCGTCGCCGATCCGATCGGCGGCAAGGATATCGTTTCGGCCGGGATGGTGCGGGCACTGACCGTGGACGGCGGCGCGGTGCGCTTCGTGCTTGAGATCGACCCGGCCCGCGCGGCGCGGATGGAACCGGCCCGGGCGGAGGCCGAGGCGAAGCTGCGCGCCCTGCCGGGCGTCGGGTCGGTATCGGTCGTGATGACCGCGCATTCGGCGGCGACGCCGCCGCCCGATCTCAAGACGGGTGCGCGACCGAAACCGCAAGGACCGGAGAAAATTCCGGGTATCAACCGGATCATCGCCATTGCCTCCGGCAAGGGCGGCGTCGGCAAGTCCACGGTCGCGGCCAATCTCGCCGCCGCATTGGCCGCCGAGGGGCGGCGCGTCGGTCTCCTAGATGCCGATGTCTACGGGCCGTCGCAGCCGCGCATGCTCGGCGTCACCGGCCGCCCGGCCTCGCCCGACGGCAAGACGATCTTGCCCCTTCGCAACCACGGCGTGACACTCATGTCGCTCGGGCTTCTGACCCGCGACGACGAGGCGGTTGTCTGGCGCGGGCCGATGCTGATGGGGGCGTTGCAGCAGATGCTGTTCCAGGTCCAGTGGGGCGCGCTCGACGTCCTGCTCGTCGACCTGCCGCCCGGCACCGGCGACGTGCAGATGACGCTGGCGCAGAAGGCCGAGGTGGCTGGGGCCATCATCGTATCGACCCCGCAGGACATCGCCCTGCTCGACGCCCGCAAGGGCATCGACATGTTCCGCAAGATGGGTACGCCAATCCTCGGCATGATCGAGAACATGGCGGTCCATGTCTGCTCGAACTGCGGGCACGAGGAACACATCTTCGGACATGGCGGCGTCCGGGCAGAGGCGGAGAAACTCGGCGTGCCGCTACTGGCCGAAATCCCCCTCCATCTCGACATTCGCACCGCGGCGGACGGCGGCGCGCCGGTCGTCGTGTCGAAATCGGCCTCGCCCCAGGCCCGCGCATTTCGCGATCTTGCAAAGCGGCTGATTGCGGACGGTCTGGCATGACCCAGATCCCGACCTTTCCGCCGATGATGAAGGGACTGGCGGCCGGCCCGGCCAATCCCTTCACCATTGCCTGCGATCAGGCGCGGCGGGGCGTCGATGCGGGTCTGCTCACATGGTCGCTCTCGTCCGAGCGGTTGCGGGCCGCGCTCGTTCTCGCGCCCGAGGTCGCGTTGGAGCCCGCGATGGCTGCCTTCGTCGCCTGCGGCGTCGGGCTTCAGAACGCGATCGGAGTGCTCGCCCCGCCGGAAACGGCCGTCCATCTCGACTGGTCGGGTGGCGTGCGTCTCAACGGCGCGCATTGCGGAGGATTGCGGCTCTGGGCGTCGAGCCGCGATCCGCGCGCGCTGCCCGACTGGCTCGTGGTCGGGCTGGACCTGACGCTGGCGCTGCCGCCGGAATGGGAACCCGGCGACACCCCGGACCGCACTGCGCTTGACCAGGAAGGCTGCAGCGACCTCGATCCGGTGGCGATCCTCGAAGCCTGGTCGCGCCACAGCCTCGTCTGGATCAACCGTCTCGACGATCCGGGCGGGCGGGCCGAGTTGAACCGGGAATGGTCGGGGCTTGTCTGGAACCTCGGGAAACCGGTCGGGCTGACCCTGCCCGACGAGCGATTGAGCGGGACCTTCCTTGGCGTCGATGAGAATTTCGGGATGCTTCTGAAGACGAACGGCACGACCCGTCTCATCCCGCTCACCCGTCTGATCGAGGAGAACTGAGATGCTGCTCGCCCGCGCGATCCATTTCGATGAAAGCGACCGCAACGTCTTTCACAGCCCCGCCCGGACCGGCGAATGGGCAATCTCGGGCGGGTTCGAGTTTTCGAACTGGACTGAAGCCGACCTGACCGGCAAGGCCCGCCAGGCCTTCGCCAACGGCTGGCTCGGGGTCGAGACCTTCGGCCGCGTCACGTTCGTCGCCGTCACCCGGATTGAGGCCGAGGAATGTGCGGCACTGACGGAACAACTTGCCCTGCATTTCGTCGAGGTCTACGGCGCGCCCTCAGTCGAGGCCGCCCGACCCGTCGCGGCAGAAGAAATCAACCAGATGGCCGAGCTTTGCGCCGACCATGCGCCGAACACGGTGCTGACCGTCCTGCGCGAACTGACCGAGGCGGGCGTGCGCGAGCAGTACCGCTTCATCGAACCCTCCGAAGCCGGTCTCGAACAATTCGCAATTCACGGCGAGCTTGACGAATAGGCGTTGTCGTTTCCGCAGTTGCACCGCCTCTGAAGGCGGTGTTTGTTTCGGGCGAATGCCCGACCCAGCCGAGGTTCCCAATGCAGGCCGACCGCAACGTTCTCTTCGTCGTCATTGATCAGCTTCGCGCCGATTGCCTGTTCGGGGCGCTTGCCGATCATGTGGACCTGCCGAATCTGCGCGCGCTGATGGCCGATGCGGTGGCCTTCCGCCGGCACTATTCCGTGGTCAATCCCTGCGGCCCCTCGCGCGCCTCGATCCTGACCGGGCAATACGCGATGAACCACCGCTCCACCCGGAACGGAACGCCGCTGCGCCACGACACGCCGAACCTCGCGACCGAGGTGCGCAAGGCCGGTTATATGCCGCTGCTGTTCGGCTACACCGATACGTCGCAAGACCCGCGCGCCTTTCCACCGGGCGATCCGGTCCTGAAGAGCTACGAAGAGGTGATGCCGGGCTTTCGCGAAGTGGTCGAGATGCGGCTGGAACTAAGCCTGCCCTGGCGCGCGCATCTGACGGCGAAAGGCTACGACGTGCCGCCCTACCCCGATATCTTCAGGCCCGCCGGTGACCGCCCGGACGACCCCGCGCTTTACCGGGCCGAGGACAGCGACACCGCCTTCCTGACCGACCAGACGCTCGCCGCGTTGAAGGTGCGCAAGCCGGGCTGGTTCGCACATCTGACCTACATACGGCCCCATCCGCCCCTGGTCGCGCCGGAGCCTTACAACCGGATGTACGACCCGGCGACGCTTCCCCTGCCCACCCGCATCGGTTCGGCAGAAGACGAACGGGCCCGGCATCCGCTGATCGCGATGAGCCACGCGAAAAACCCGATCGCCTCGACGGTTGAGGGCTTTCCCGACCTCGAACCCAGCGACGAGAACGTGCAGATGCTGCGCGCGATCTATCTCGGGCTGGCCACCGAGGTGGATCACCACCTCGGCCGGGTCATCACCTTCCTGAAGGAGACCGGCCAATATGACAGCACGCTCATCGTCGTCACCGCCGATCATGGTGAGATGCTGGGCGACCATCATGTCTGGGGGAAGTCGACGTTCTACGATGCCGCCTATCATACCAGCCTCATGATCCGCGATCCGTCCCTGTCGGATCATTTCGGGCGCGTCGTCGATCATCCGACCGAGGCCGTGGACGTCACGCCGACGATCCTCGACTGCCTTGGCCTGCCGGTCCCGCAGGCGATGGACGGGCGCAGCCTGCGCCCCTTCCTGAGCGGCGTGACGCCAGACGACTGGCGGAGCTACACCTTTTCCGAGCTCGATTTCGGCGATCCGGTAAAGCCGCACCCGGCCCTGGCCGCCCACGGCATCGCGCCCGAGGAGGCGAACCTCGCCGTCCTGCGCGGGCCGGCCCATACGCTGGTGCATTTCAACGCCGGCCTGCCGCCCCTGCTCTTCGACCACCGCGCCGAGGGCGAGCTGCGCGACATCGCCGGCGACGCTGACGCGCAGCCGGTTCTTCTGGCAATGACCCGGGCGATGCTCGATCACAGGATGCGCCACGCCAACGCCCTGTTTTCCCGGACGATGATCACGGATGCCGGTGTCGTGACCGTTCCCAAGTCCTGAAGTCAGACGCGAAAGGCGGATCAAAGGCGATCTTGAAAGCCCGGCACACGCCCAGTGAGAAGGGCCGCACGCGGCTTTCGCCAAACGACCCAGATTGCTCAAATCCGCTTGACGCAAATTTGTTTGCGATCACATAATTTCTAATGTGTCCAGCCCGTCCCGACCGTCTCGGATCGCAGCTGTCGCCAAGTCCGGCGCAGGGCGACGTCACGCGGTGTCTGGCCATATCCGAAAGAACGTACTGGACCTATACGGAGTTGCTGGCCCTGCGTAGCTTTTCTGTTACCGTGGCCGGATACGTCAAAAAAACCATAAGCTTCCGGTAAGCAAAACGACAGGAGAGATCATGAAGAAAGTTCTGTTAAGCAGCGTGGCGTTGCTGGCCATTCCGGCCGCAGCGTTCGCGAACTGCCCCGGCATAACCGTCGCGGACATGGGGAGTGTCGCCGCCGGTGCCTATCCTGAACAATACGACCTGAGCGAGTTCCAGGCGGCCGCTGGCTGCACGATGGAATTGTCCGAAAACCCGGCCATCGGCGATCTGAACGCTCAGATCCGCGCGAACCCGGCGCTGGCGCCGGTCGCCGAGCGTCTGCCCGAGGACCCGCTGGTCGTCGTGCCCTACGATTCCGTCGGCAAATACGGCGGAACGCTCGACGCGCTGTCGAACGCGACCGAGGCCGGCACGTCCGACTTCATGTCGCTGCGTCACGTCAACCTCGTGCGCTACTCGGACGACCTCGAGACGATCGTGCCGAACGTCGCGAAGAGCTGGGAGTGGAACGACGATTTCACCCAGTTGACCTTCCATCTGCGCAAGGGCCACAAGTGGTCGGATGGCCAGCCCTTCACCTCGGCGGACGTCAAGTTTTGGTACGACAACCTGGCGTTGGACCCGAACATCAACGAAAAGCCGAAGGACTACGTGACGGTCGCCGGCCAGCCAATGGTGGTCGAGACGCCCGATGACGAGACGGTGATCTTCAAGCTGCCGGCGCCGAAGCCGGGCCTTCTTTCCCACTTCGCCACGCACTTCGCGCAGGCCTTCCAGCCCAAGCACTTCCTCGGCAAGTTCCACCCGGCGATCAATCCGGATGCCGACAAGGAAGCGCAAGCGCTCGGCTTCGCCAACGGCTACGAGGTGATCAAGGCCTATTACGGCAACTCCGACTGGATGGACACGGCAACGCCGATGCTGAATTCGCCCGACAAGGTGGCGAACATGCCTGCCGACGCCGCGCCGACGCTGGAAAGCCACATCGTCATCCGCGAGACGACCGAGGGCCGGCATTTCGTCGCCAACCCGTACTTCTTCCAGGTCGACACCGAAGGCCACCAGCTTCCCTACATCAACGAGATGGACGAGCTGTTCGCCAATGACCAGGAAGTCCGTCTGCTGAAGCTCGTCAACGGCGAAGCGGACTACAAGAGCCAGTCCCTGCAGTTGTCCGATGCGCCGATCCTCCTCCAGAACCAGGAGAAGGGCGGCTATTCGATCCAGCTGAAGCCGAAGATCGCGATGCACGCGATCTCGTTCAACGTCACCTCGGAAGACGAAGCCAAGCGCGCCGTGTTCGGTGACGTGCGCTTCCGCAAGGCGATGTCGGTCGCGATCAACCGCGACGCCCTGAACGAGACCGCCTATTTCGGTGAAGGCGTCATCCAGCAGTATACCGGCTTCTCGCCGGTCCCCGACTATATCGACGCGAAGTGGAAGACCTTCGCGACCGAGTTCGATCCGGACGGCGCCAAGGCGCTTCTGGACGAGGTCGGCGTGGTGGACAAGGACGGCGACGGGTTCCGCGACCTGCCGACCGGGGCGCCGCTGGTCCTGAACATGCAATTCGCGACCCAGGGCATCGCCGGTCAGGTCGTCGAACTGATCGCTCAGGACTGGGCCAATGTCGGCATCAAGACCACGGTGAAGGAAATCACGCCGGACGAATACCGCTCGGCGCAGTCCTCCAACCAGCTCGATGTCGGACTGTGGGAGAAGGGCCAGCCGACCGGTATCATCATGGGCAACAACGAGCTCTGGGTGCCGCCGTTCGAGAACTACTTCGCCCACCGCACCGGCATGCTCTGGGCCGAATGGGTCGACAGCAACGGCGCAAGCGGGGTCGAGCCGCCCGATTACGTCAAGCAGCTGATGGCAGACATCAACACGCTGCAGTCGACGCCGTCGGGCACCGACGAGTTCAAGGCGGTCGCGAACCGGCTGGTCGAGAACATGACCTCGAACCTGCTGTTCATCGGCACGGCCCTGACGCCCGACCCGATCTACCATCGCAACGCGCTGAAGAACTTCCCGGAGTTCAAGACCGCGTCGTACGAATACTACCGGACCTATCCGTACCGTGCGTCGCAGTGGTATTTCGACGAATGATCGCGTGACCTAATACTGCCAACGGCCGGGGCGAGCCTGTCGCTTGCCCCGGCCTGTCGAACTTCCGGACAGACAGGACGCGCAGCCAAATGGCCCAATTCGCCCAGTTCGCGTTGACCCGCGCCTTCATGGCGCTCGTGACGCTCCTCACGGTGTCGCTCATCGTCTTCACGCTGATGGAGCTGGTGCCCGGCACCTGCGCGGAACGCTACCTTGCGTTCAAGAACACCCAAGGCTCGCAAATCACCATCGCCGACATCGCGGCGGAGGAGAAGCGGCTCGGCCTCGACCGTCCGTTCATCGAGCGCTGGGGCAAATGGGTCTACAGCGTCTTCGTCCACGGCGAGTTCGGCGACAGCTGCATCCTGCGTCTGAACATCAACCAGCTTCTGGCCGACAAGTTCTGGATCTCGCTCGGGATCTGCATGTCGGCGCTGATCCTTTCATACGCCATCGCGGTGCCAATCGGCATCATATCGGCAAGCTCCGCCAGCCCGGTGACAAACAACACCCTGCGCTTCGTGAGCTATCTCGGCCTTGCCTTGCCGAACTTCCTCCTGGCGCTCATCATCATGCTGATCTCGACGATCATATTCGGCGACAGTCTCACCGGCCTCTTTTCCAAGGAGTACAGGGACGCGGCGTGGAGTTGGGCCAAGTTCGGCGATTTCATATCGCGCGCCTGGCTGCCGATCTTCATCCTTGGCTGGTCCGCCACCGCCTTTGCCCTGCAAACGGTGCGGGCGCTGATGCTGGACGAGATCGGTAAGCTTTACGTCACCGCCGCCGCCGCGCGCGGCGTCTCCGGCTCCAAGCTGCTCTGGCGGTATCCGGCCAAGCACTCGCTCGGACCGGTCATCAACTCGCTGGGCTTCGACCTGAACCGGATCTTCAACGAGTTGCCGATCGTTGCGCTGATCCTGACATTGACGGAAGCGGGTGCGCTTCTGTTCGAGAGCCTCGCGCGGTCGAACGACCAGCAATTGGCGGGGGCCATCATCTTCCTTCTCACGGCCAGCATCGTGGCGCTGAATTTCGCCACCGACATCCTTCTGGCCCTGATCGACCCGCGCGTGCGGCGCGGAATGATGGGATAAGCGATGCTCGAACCTCAAAAAGTAGCTGCCGGCGGCGTCGATCAGAAAGCCAAAGAGGCGTATTTCACCGCGTCGCAGGGCCAACTCATCTGGGCGCGGTTCAAGGGCAATCGGACCGCCATGGTCGCCGCGTGGGCGCTGTTGCTTATCATCATGATGGGGCTCTTTGCCCCGTTCCTGTCGCCTTACGACCCGACCATCGCGGGACGCGACGAAAACTACGAGAACGGCGCGCCGCAGATGCCCAAATTCTGGGACGAGAACGGCTTTTCCATACGGCCCTTCGTCTACGCGACCGAACGCGAACGCTCCATCAAGACCAACTTTCGCTGGGTGGTGACGGAGAACCGCGAGCACCGGCTCTACCTGCGCTTCTTCGTCCGTGACTGGGACTACAAGCTACTGGGCGTTCTTCCCTCAGATATCCACCTCTTCGGTGTCGATGAGGGCGGCAAGATCCACCTCTTCGGCACCGATGCGAGCGGCAAGGACATCTTCGGCCGAACGCTCCACGCGATCTGGACGTCGCTCGCCGTCGGCACGCTCGGCGTTCTCATCTCTTTCGTCCTGGCCCTCATCATCGGGGGGGTTGCGGGCTATTTCGGCGGCTGGATCGACTCAGTGCTCCAAATGATCACCGATGCGATCCGGACCGTGCCCTCGATCCCACTCTTCATGGCGCTCGCCGCCTTCATGCCCGATCACTGGTCGTCCGAGACGCGGTTCTTCTTCATCTCGATCATCCTCGGCCTGATCGGCTGGCCAACATTGGCCCGACGCATCCGCACGCACCTCCTGACCGAGCGCACGCAGGAATACGTTCTCGCGGCGGAGCTTTGCGGCGCCTCGCCCGGCCATATCATCCGCCGGCACCTCCTGCCCTCGTTCACGAGCTACATCATCGTCGACCTGATGATCTCTTTCCCCTACATGGTGCGGTCCGAAACCGCGCTCAGCTTCATCGGCCTCGGCCTGAAGGACCCGGTCAACTCGCTCGGGGCGCTGATGCAGAACGTGTCGAAGGCCGACGTGCTACTGAATTATCAGTGGTACTTCATTCCCGTCATCTTCTTCGTGGCGCTGGTTCTCGCCTTCGTCTTCGTCGGCGACGGGTTGCGCGACGCGGCGGACCCCTATTCGGATACGAAGAAATGACGGCACTGATCGAAGTCAAGAACCTCACCCTGAAGTTCCGGACCGACGAGGGGCTGATCACCGCCGTCGAGGATGTGAGCTTTTCCATCGACAAGGGCCAGGTGATGGGCCTCGTCGGCGAAAGCGGGTCCGGAAAGTCGGTGACGGCGAAGGCGCTGATGCACCTCAACGCCAAGAACGCCGTCTACACGCCCGAAAGCAAGATCACGCTGCACACCGACACTGGCCCTGTCGACGTCCTTTCGCTGCGAACCGCGCGGGACCTGAGGATCGTCCGCGGCGGCGCGATCTCGATGATCTTCCAGGAACCGATGGCAAGCTTCGCCCCGGCCATCAGCATCGGCAAGCAGATGGTGGAGCAGTTGCAGCTTCACGCCGACATGTCGAAGGCTCGGGCCAAGGAAATCTCGATCGAGATGCTGGACCGGGTCGGCATTTCCGACCCTGCCCGGCGGTTCGACCAGTACGCGTTCGAGCTTTCGGGCGGCATGCGGCAGCGGGCGATGATCGCGATGGCGCTCTCGACGAAGCCCAAACTCCTGATAGCGGACGAACCGACGACCGCCCTCGACGTGACGATTCAGGCGCAGGTGATCGACCTGATGAAGGACCTTGTGAACGAGTTCCACATGGGGATCGTGTTCATCACCCACGACCTCGGCGTCATCGCCCAGACCGCCGACAAGGTCTCGGTCATGTATCTCGGCCGGCTGATCGAGGAAGGCCCGGTCCGTGAGGTGATCCGCAACCCCAAGCACCCCTATACGCAGGGTTTGCTGGCGGCCCTGCCGAAGCTCGACGACCTGGAGGCGCCGCTGACCCCGGTCGCGGGCGACATCCCGTCGCCGCTCGAACGGCCGACCGGCTGCGTCTTCCATACCCGCTGCCCGAAGATCCTCGGGGATATCTGCAAGGCCACGCTGCCCCATGACGTGAAAACCGATCCGACCCACCGGGTCGCCTGCCACATCTACAACGCGGAGGTCCCGGCATGAGTGACGATATCCTCATCTCCGCCCGCGATCTCTCCGTGGGGTTCAAGATCGGCTCGGGACTGTTCGGCAAGTCGATCCTGAAGGCCGTCGATCACGTCGACATCGATATCGAGAAGGGCTCGTTCTTCGGGCTTGTCGGAGAAAGCGGTTCGGGCAAGACGACCCTCGGCCGCGCGCTTCTGAAAGCGGTGCCGATCACAGGCGGGACCGCCCGCTATACCGACGGCGAGGTCGATCTCGACCTGACGACCCTCTCGGGTCCCGCGCTGAAGGATTACCGCAAGAGGGCACAGCTGATCTTCCAGGACCCCTACGCGGCGCTCTCCCCGCGCATGACAGTGCGCGACA
>JBNKFC010000127.1:0-2088 GCA_050289105.1 Paracoccaceae bacterium
GGGTATGGGAGACGGCATGACGGGCTGGACGGCAAAGCGGTTCTGGAAAGAGGTGAGCGCAGAGGCGGTCGAGGGGGGCTTTGCCGTGCTTCTCGATACCCGTCCGATCCGGACGCCCGCAAAACAACCGCTTCTTCTGCCGACCCTTGCAATGGCTTCCGCCGTTGCGGCCGAATGGGAGACGGTTTCGGATGTGGTCGATCCCGGCGTGATGCCGGTCACCCGCTCCGCCAATGCCGCGATCGACAAGGTCGCGCGGCAGTTTGACGAGGTGGTGGATCTTATCGCAGCCTATGGCGGGTCAGACCTTCTTTGCTACCGCGCCGAGGAGCCTGAGGCGCTGGTGCAGATGCAGGCCGAGGCTTGGGATCCGATGCTCGACTGGGCGGCCAGAACGTTCGACGCGCCGCTTGTGACGACGCGGGGCGTGGTGCCGGTGGCGCAACCTTCCGAAAGCCTCGCGCGGCTTGCGCAGGTGGTCCGGGCCTCTTCCGTGTTCGAACTGACGGCGCTCCACGACCTCGTCAGTCTCACCGGTTCACTCGTCCTCGGACTTGCAGCGACGCATCCCGAATTCGAACCTGACACGCTCTGGCGTCTGTCCCGAATCGATGAGGACTGGCAGGCGGCGCAATGGGGTGTTGACGAAGAAGCGTCCCTGGCCGCGACGCGGAAATGGAACGATTTCCTGCACGCTTGTCATTTTTGGCAGATTTCTGCCCTCAGGCCGGAATAATCTTTCGAAAAGAAGGGCGCGCGCGGCCGATTTCGTTGCCATTCATGCAAGACTACGCTCCCGGATTTCGCGGCTGAATGCGTCCTTGACGTCCGGGGTGCAAGTGTCAAAACTGCGCCTACTGGGGATCAACCCAATAATCAGCGCCAGGACCACCTGGCCCTCACACCCCGCCCCTAATGGGCGGCAACTCAGGAAGAGGTAAGTATGAAAAAATCCGTATTCCTCGGGACGCTTGCGGCGACCGCTCTGCTGGCCGGCTTCGCGTCGGCCGCGACGCTCGACGACGTCAAGGCCCGCGGCGAATTGGTTTGCGGCGTGAACACCGGCCTAGTCGGCTTCGCCGCGCCGGATGCGAACGGCAACTGGCAGGGCTTCGACGTCGCCGTCTGCAAGGCCGTGGCCGCGGCAGTTCTCGGCGACGCCTCGAAGGTCAAGTACGTGCCGACGACGGGCGAGACCCGCTTCACCGCGCTCGCCTCGGGCGAGATCGACCTTCTGGCGCGGAACACGACCTGGACCTATTCCCGCGATGCCGACCTGAAGTTCACCTTCGTCGGCGTGAACTACTATGACGGTCAGGGCTTCATGGTCCGCAAGGATCTCGGCGTCTCCTCGGCCAAGGAACTCGACGGCGCCACGGTCTGCATCCAGACCGGCACCACGACCGAGCTGAACCTCGCCGACTTCTTCAAAGTCAACAACATGTCCTACCAGCCGGTCGCGATCCAGACCAACGCCGAGGGTGAGCAGCAGTTCCTCGCCGGCGCCTGCGACGCTTATACGACCGACGCGTCGGGCCTTGCCGCGACCCGTGCCATCTTCGCGGATCCGGAAAACTACATCATCCTTCCGGAAATCATCTCGAAAGAGCCGCTCGGGCCGCTCGTCCGCCAGGGCGACGACCAGTGGGCCGACATCGCGCGCTGGACGCTCAACGCGCTGATCGCTGCCGAAGAGTACGGCGTCACCTCGGCCAATGTCGAAGAGCTTGCCAAGGGGACGAACAACCCGGAGATCAACCGGATGCTCGGAACCGAAGGCGATCTCGGTGCGATGCTCGGCCTCGACAAGGACTGGGCGAAGCGCGCGATCGCGGCGTCCGGAAACTACGGCGAGATCTTCGCGGCCAATATCGGCGAATCGACCCCGATCGGTCTGGCGCGCGGTCTGAACGCGCAGTGGACCCAGGGCGGGCTGCTCTACACGCCGCCCTTCCGCTGATCCGGAAAGACATGAGGCGCGCGGGTCATCGCGCGCCTCTCTTGTGAGTTGGAAAGACTCGAAGGCAGAGGCCATCGCGCCCTGACGAGACGGCAAAGCCGCGAACGCCTTCGGCAATGGGGATATAG
>JBNKFC010000128.1:0-3063 GCA_050289105.1 Paracoccaceae bacterium
GCGGGTGCTCGGGCCTACCTATAACGAACATGCGGGATCTCTTGCGGCGGCCGGCTGGCAGGTGACCGAGGTCCACGACATCGCGGCGCTGGAGTGGGCCGACCTTGCCGTCGTCGTTAATCCGAACAATCCCGACGGTCGGCGGCACCCGCCGGAGGCGCTGCTGGCGCTCGCCGGTAAGGTCGGCCGCCTCGTCGTTGACGAGAGCTTCGCCGATTCCGAGCCAGAACTGTCCCTGGCCGCGGAGGCAGGACGCCCGGGGCTCTTCGTCCTCCGCTCCTTTGGCAAGTTCTACGGGCTTGCCGGGCTTCGCTTGGGTTTCGTCCTCGGGGCCGAAGCGGAGATGGCCGCACTGTCCGAGATGGCTGGACCCTGGCCCGTGGCCGGTGCAGCAATCGAAATCGGACGCGTGGCGCTTTCGGACCGCGACTGGGCCGCAGCCACGACCGCGCGCCTTCGGGGCGAAACCGTCCGGATTGACGGGCTGGCCGGACGCGCGGGCTGGACCGTCGTCGGCGGCTGCGACCTCTTCCGCCTCTACGATGCCGGCGATGCAACCGCTGCGCAGGAAATGCTCGCCCGCAATCGGATCTGGTCCCGTATCTTCCCCTATTCGCACCGTTGGCTGCGGCTCGGCCTGCCCGGCTCCGAGGCCGAGTGGGCACGGCTGGAAACGGCGCTGACCTGATGGAGTTCGGCCCCGAAGCGGCTGATGGATTGGAAGAAATCCTGCGCTGGCGCCGCGACGTCCGCCATTTCCGGACCGACCCGGTGCCCGAGCAGATTCTGGAGCGTCTGCGCCGGACGATGGATTTCGCCCCGTCGGTCGGCAATGCGCGACCTTGGCGGGTGATCCGGGTATACGACGCCAATCTGCGCCGCGCAGTGCGCGATGAGTTCGAACGCTGCAACCAGAACGCGGCGGCCAGCTACGACCATGAGACCGCGGCGGAATACCGGCGCCTGAAACTCGCCGGACTGGATTCCGCGCCCGTGCAAGTCGCCGTCTTCACCGTCACTGACCCGGCCGAGGGGCGCGGTCTCGGCCGGCAGACCATGGCCGAGACCTTGCGGCAATCGACTGCCATGGCGATCCATACGCTCTGGCTTGCGGCACGCGCGGAGAACCTTGGCCTCGGCATGGTGTCGGTTCTCGAACCCGACCGGATCGAACGTCTGTTCGACACGCCCGAAGGCTGGGAATTCAGCGCCTATCTATGCCTCGGCTGGCCGGACTTCACAGATGACACTCCTCTCCTGCACCGGGTTGGCTGGCAGACGAACCAGCCGACAGAGTGGCAGGAAAGGTAGCGGGTGCATCCTCTCGAGCCTTAAGCCGGGAAACGGCTCAGCGAGCGAGCGCGAGAAGCCCTTCGACGTCGAGATGCGCCTCCAAGTGGTCGGCCAATGCGTCGAGCGTGACCTCGACCGTGGCGCCATATCTCGTGGCAGAAGGCGCGCCGAGACGGTCCAGAAACGCGGCGCGGAATGCGTCGCCCGAGAACATGCCGTGGAGGTAACTGCCCATGATCCGGCCATCGGTCGACACTGCGCCCTCAGGCTCACCCGCGACCTCTGCGAAGGGACGCGCCCGGTCCGGGCCGTCGGTCCGGCCCATATGGATCTCATAGCCTCGCATCGGCGCGCCCGTTGCGGCATGGGTCGCCTCCGTCCGCGTCAGTCGCTTGTCAGCGCTCATCACTGTTGTCACGTCGAGAAGGCCGAGACCGGGGGCCTCGCCCGGCGTTCCTTCGATGCCGTCGGGGTCGGCGATGGTTGTCCCAAGCATCTGGTAGCCGCCGCAGATGCCGAGAACATGACCACCCCGCCGGACATGTGCGGCGATGTCGACATCCCAGCCCTGCTTGCGGAGATAGACAAGATCGCCGCGAGTCGACTTCGACCCGGGCAGGATGACCAGCGTCGTGTCGCCGGGGATCGCCTCGCCAGCGCGGATCATCTTCAGGCTGACGGAGGGCTCCAGCTTCAGCGGGTCGAGATCGTCGAAATTGGCGATGCGCGACAGTGCGAGGCAAGCAATCTTGAGCGGTCCACCACTAGTCGTGCCGCCAAGGTCAAGTGCGTCTTCGGCAGGCAGTTTCGACGCATCGGCGAAATACGGGACGACACCGAAACCGCGCCACCCCGTGCGCGCCGAAATCAGCCGGTAACCGTCGTCGAACAATGCCGGATCGCCACGAAACTTGTTGATGACGAAGCCCGCGACCATACCGGCGTCGTCAGGATCGAGTACCGCCTGAGTGCCCACGATCTGGGCGATCACGCCGCCCCGGTCGATGTCGCCGACAAGCACCACCGGGACATCGGCGGCGCGGGCAAACCCCATGTTGGCGATGTCGCCTTGCCGGAGATTGATCTCTGCCGGGCTGCCGGCGCCTTCGACGATCACGATATCATGGGTTGCCTTGAGGCGGTGGAAGCTTTCCAAGACAGAGTCGAGCAGTTGCGGTTTCAGGGCGGAATAGTCTCGTGCCCGGACCGTCGTCAGCCGCTTTCCCTGCACGACGACTTGGGCGCCCGTATCGGTCTCTGGCTTCAGGAGGACGGGATTCATGTCGGTATGAGGCTCCAGCCCCGAGGCTAGTGCCTGAAGTGCCTGCGCCCGCCCGATCTCGCCCCCGTCCACGGTTACGGCGGCGTTGTTCGACATGTTCTGCGGTTTGAACGGCGCAACGGAGAGACCCCGGCGCTTCGCGACCCGGCAGAGACCCGCGACCAGAAGCGACTTGCCGACATTCGAGCCGCAGCCCTGGATCATCAGTGCCCGTGTCATGCCCTAGCCCTGATACGGCAGGAAGGCCTCGACAGCGGCGGTGGCGATCACGATCACATTGCCATTGTCGAGATTGGTGACATTGAGACCGCCTTGGGTGGCCGTGACTGTCACGGTGCCACGGGGCAAACACGCGGTGAGTGCCGCGCAATCTATCGCCTCGGGCTTCTGCACGCCGACCGTGACCTCAACCCGCATCGCGGCATGGTCCAAGCCAAGCGCATCAAACATGGGGATTGAGGAATGGCGGATCGCGTCCTCGATCGCGC
>JBNKFC010000129.1:0-9289 GCA_050289105.1 Paracoccaceae bacterium
CGCAGCGACAGTCGCTTGCGCCGCGCCCAGGAGATGTCCAGCCCCGCCATGTCGAGCACCTGATAGGGACCGAGCGGGAAACCGAAATCGCGCATCGCCCGGTCGATCTCGTAAGGCGTCGCGCCATCCTCGAGCAGGAAATCCATGGCGGTCCGATAGGCGGTCAGAATGCGGTTGCCGATGAAGCCGTCGCCGACCCCGGCCCGCACCGCGATCTTCCCGATCCGCTTGGCGAGCGCGAAGGCCGTCGCCGTGACCTCCGGCGCGGTCTGCGCCGCCACCACGACCTCCAGCAGCTTCGTCACCTGCGCGGGCGAGAAGAAATGCAGTCCGATCACGTCCTCGCGCCGTCCTGTCGCGGCTGCGATCCGGTTGATGTCGAGGTAGGAGGTGTTGGTCGCGAGCACCGCCGCATGTTTCGCCACCCGATCGAGATCGGCGAAGACCTGCAGCTTGAGCGCCTCGTCCTCGGGGACCGCTTCGATGATGAGGTCTGCTGTGGCGAGATCCTCAAGCCGCGTCGTGCCGGTGATCCTTTCCCATTCCGCCTCGCGCTCCGCCGCGCTGAGCCGCCCTTTCGCGACCGCGCGTTCGTGGATCGTCGCCACCCGGGCGAGCCCAGCGGCAAGCGCATTCGCATCGCGCTCGACCAGCGTCACGGGCAGGCCCGCGCCGAGCAGCGCGACCGCGACACCTGCCCCCATGAGCCCGCCGCCGACGACGCCGGCCCGATAGATCTCGCGCGGGGCTACCCCGTCGAGGTCCGGCTGCTTCACCGCCCGGCGCTCCGCGAGGAAGGCGTGACGAAGGGCGGCCGCCTCCGGCGTTTCGACCAGATCCCCGAAGGCCGTCCGCTCGAAGGCATAGCCTTCGTCCTCGGGCAGCAGCAGGGCGGCCTCGACGCAATCGATGATCCGCCCCGGCGCCGGCAATCGCGGATCACCGAGGCCGGCCCTTGCACTGGCGACGGCGCCCAGCCAGGCGCCGGCATCGGGGCTGCGCCCCTCGCCGCGCTCCATCGCCGTGGGCAGTTCGGCCGTACCCTCAAGATATGCGCGCGCCAAACCCTCGGCCGCCGCCGCAGCGCCGCCCTCGCTCACCGCATCGACAAGGCCAAGGTCCAGCGCCCGCTCCGCCGCGACCGGCAGCCCGCTCAACATGAGGCCAAGCGCCTGTTTCGCGCCGATCAGCCTGGGCAGCCGCTGGGTTCCGCCCGCGCCGGGCAGGATGCCAAGCGATACTTCCGGCAGGCCCAGCGTCGTGCCCGGTTCGGCCAGCCGCACGCCGGCGGCCAGCGCCAGTTCGAGGCCACCGCCAAGCACGGTCCCGTGCAGCGCGGCGATGACCGGCTTTGGGCAGGCGGCAATGGCGTCGCAAAGATCGGGGAGAAGCGGTGCCACGGCAGGCTTGCCGAATTCGCGGATATCGGCGCCCGCGGGCCAGGTCCGGCCGGCGGCCACGAGGATGATCACCCGCACCGCCGGATCGGACACCGCCGACGCGATCGCCGCGCTCAGTCCGCCGCGCAGTTCCGCGCCGAGCGCGTTGACCGGCGGATTGTCGAGGGTGATCGTCGCGATCCCGCCCTCTGTGGCCGTACGAACCTGGTCAGTCATGGCTGCCTTTCCCGGCAATCTGATGCTCGGGGACTACTCTAAGGCACCAGCCTTCATTGGCAATGGCTCCGCCGCGCCTGGCCTCGGGATCCGGCTATTTCGTCGGCGCGCATTTGGCGCAGAACGGGGTGGCCGGCACAAGATCGAGCCGCTCCTCGGCGATCTCGCTGCCACATTGAACGCAGTAGCCGTATTCGCCTTCCTCGATCCGGTTCAACGCCGCCTCGATCATGCGCAACTCGGCCTGCGCCGACTGGCCAAGGTCTTCCAGAACCTCGTCGGCCTCGCGCTCGGTGGCCATCTCTTCCCAGTCCTTGGATTCGTGACTGTCCAGCTCGGCGCCGATTCCGGCGATGCGCTTCATCAGATCGTCCTGACGCGCAACGAGCGCGGCCTTGCGTACGGCGACGGATTTCATAGGGGTCTCCTTTACCTCTTCCCTATTCTTCTAGGCAGCCAGTGTTCCCGGCAGCCTTGATGCAAGTCAATCCCGCAGTTGTGTGTCACATCCATACATTCAAATCTTGCCATATGATCCGCTTGATCTATACCTGAAGGCAAACGCGCGAAATCGGGCGGTGAGGGGTTGAGGCTTCGCCGCCGGAGGGGAGGAACAATGCATACAGACTGGCTGTGGGGCTTGGCCGGAGGCTTGATCATCGGCTTGGCCGCGGCTTTGTACCTGCTCGTCAACGGCCGCATCATGGGGGCGTCGGGCATTCTCGGCGGACTCATCGACGGCACCGCCCGCAACGTGGCGGCGGAACGGCTTTCGTTCATCGCGGGGCTCATCGCGGTGCCGGCCATCGCGGCGCCGCTGCTCGGTCACGACCTGAGCCATCTCACGTCGAACCCTCTGGTCCTCGTGGTCTCCGGTCTCCTCGTCGGCATCGGCACGCGGCTCGCCAATGGCTGCACCTCCGGGCACGGCGTCTGCGGCATGTCGCGGCTCTCGTTCAGGGGGATGGTCGCGACGGTCTTCTATCTTCTGGGCGGCGGCATGGTCGTCCTGGTGTTCCGCCATCTCTTGGGGGTGATCTGATGTCGCGCAACGTTTTTGCCGGTCTTGCCGGCGGACTCTTCGGCCTCGGCCTCGTCGTTTCGGACATGACCAATACCGCCAAGGTCCAGGGCTGGCTCGACGTGTTCGGCGACTGGGACCCGACGCTGGCCTTCGTGCTCGGCGGCGCGGTCCTGCCGATGGCGATTGCCTGGTGGATCGCCGCCCGGCGCGGCCGCGCGGCGCTCGGAAATTCGCTGCCTTCCCTGCCAGTGCCGATTGCCGAGCCCGACATCGTGGTCGGCTCGCTTCTCTTCGGCATGGGCTGGGGGCTCTCGGGCCTGTGCCCGGGCCCGTCGATGGCCGTCCTCGGTTTCGGCGGCTGGCAAGGTGTCGTCTTCTTTCTCGCCATGATCGTCGGTATGTTTGCCGCGCCGTCGGTCCGCACATGGTTCACGCGGCGCACTGACGTCCGTCCCGCCTGAGGAGTGATCATGGACATCCGAAACCTGACCGAAGCCTATGCCGTATCGCCCCAGATCGTGCCCGACGACGTGGCCGCGATCAAAGCCGCCGGCTTCACAACGGTGATCGACAACCGGCCCGACGCGGAAATCCCGCCTGATTTGCGTACGGATGCCCTGCGGCGGGCGGTCGAAGCGGCCGGCCTCCGGTTCGTTGCGAACCCGGTCGTCGGCGGTGCGATCAGCGACGAAAACGTCGCGGCCCAGCGGGCGGCCATCGACACGTCCCGAGGGCCTGTCTTCGCCTATTGCGCCTCGGGCAACCGCTCGTCCATCGTCTGGGCGATGAGCCAGGCCGGGCGCCAGCCGACCGATGCGCTGATCGCGGCGGCGGCGCGCTGGGGCTACAATCTGGAACCGTTCCGGATGCGCATCGACGGCTTCGCCGCGAAGGCCTGATCCTTGTGCCGGGCTCCGGCGCGAACCGTCCATCGAAATGAACGTAGGGCGATGGGATCGCGGGCAGTCACAGGTTCCGCTGGTCCTGCACGCGCCTCAGCCCGCCGCGACCCTGCCATCGGCCGCGGCCTGCGCCTCTTGCAGCGACCCGGCTGCGGCCGACGCCGCCGGCTCGACGCCCTTCAGCGCCGGCGACGGTCGCGCCGGCGCCGCACTCTCCGCGGCCGGCTCGAACTCCACCCGCTCCTCTCCGTCGGGCTGGATCGCAAGATGGACCCGCACGGCGAGGTGGCCCTGACACTGTCCGAGCCGCCCCCAGGCGACGAAACGGTGCCCACGCCCCTCGATCCGAAGCTTGGTCATCGCACCCTTGGACAGGGGCAACATCGCCCCGGGCTTCAGCGCCAACACCGCCGACAGCGGCAGGCTGACCCGGTCGAGGATGGCTTCGAGTTGGGCTTCGGCACCAAAGACCGCCTCCGCAATCCGTTCGGACCATTCCGCCGATCCGTCCGGCACGCCGCCATCGGCCCCCGTCACGCCGGCGGCCCCGAGATGCGCCGGCACCGGGCCGCGGCCCTCGGCCGGGACCACCATCAGGATTGTCCCGCGCCGCTCTGCCATGTCGCCGAAGCCGAGCGTCAGGCGCAGGACACGGTAGACGGTATCTTCGAGCAGAAGCCCGAGTGGGCGCGGATCGTCGAGGAACGAAGCGTAGCGGAACCCTCCCGCCCATGTGATCGCAGGGTCCGCGGCGAGAAGCAGTTCCAACTCGGCCATCAGCCGGTCCACGAATCGCGCCGACATCGCGGCGTCGGTCCGCGTCGGTCGCCGGGGCTGCACCTCGGCCACGCCGATCCGCCCGGTGGTCTGCATCTCGATCAGGCTCGCCAGCGTCTCGGGCGACAGCGCGACGAGCCCGAGCCCCTCGCCCGGCCCGTCCATCACGGCGAGCAGCGATCGCTCCGCCAGGCGTTCGGGAAGTTCGGCGAGCGAAGTGCGCAGTTCGACCGCATCGACGACGGTCACCGGCATCTTCAGCAGGTCTTGCGCGGACTTCGCGAAGGCCTGGCCGAACAGCCGAACGGGCGTCGGCGGCGCGCCCCCCGATTGGGTCCGCCCCGCCTCCGCCTTGCGTTTCAGCACTTTATCCGACGCGGTTTCCGTCATTCCTCCGTCCCCGGGCCCGGGATGCGGGTCTGCGCAAGACTAGTCGGAACAGGGTTACCAAAGGGTTGAGAGGTGCCCCAGCACCGCCGACCACGCGGCGGCAGTCGTAAGGTGGGTCTTGACCCACCTTACCCTGCCTTACGCCGCCTCGACCGTCGCCGCGCTTTCCGGCCGCACCGGCAGCGAGACTCGGAACGCCGCCCCGCCCTGCCCCGGCAGATAGGCGATTGTGCCGCCGAGATTGGCCATGATCTCGCGGCAGATCGCGAGGCCGAGCCCGGCGCCCCCGGCACGCTGGGTATCGGTGAGCCGCGCGAACTTCTCGAAGATGAGCCGCTGCGAAGCTTTCGGAATCCCCGAGCCGTTGTCGACGAAATCGACGGTGATCCGACCGCCGCGCCGACGCACGCTGATCGTCAGTTCGGGCCGGTCCGCATCGCAGTATTTCCGCGCGTTGGAGATGAGGTTGATGAAGACCTGCACCAGCCGGTCGGTATCGGTGATGACCGGCACATGCTCGGTCGGAAAGTCCCGGTGGATGGCGAAGCTCCGTTCGGGACGGGTGTTCGAGGCGGCCTGCAGCGCCTTGTTCAGAAGGTCGTGCAGGTTCGCGACCTTGACGTTGAGCTGCACCTTGCGGTTTTCCAGCACCGAAAGGTCCAGCAGGTCGTCCAGGAGCCGGGTCAGCCGGATCGTCTCCTCATGGATGACCTCGGCATATTTCTGTTGCATCGCGCCAGGCAATTCCGGGTCCATCAGGATCTCGGAAAACGCCCGGATCGAGGTCATGGGGGTGCGCAACTCGTGGCTGATCTGGCTCAGGAACGTGTCCTTCTGGACCGAGAGGTCCTTGAGCTTCTCGTTCGCCTCCTGCAACTGCCGCGCGGTGCGGGCAAGCTCTTCGGACTTCGCTTCGAGCTGGGTCGAATATTCGAGGATCTGCTGCGCCTCGGAGGCCACCGCCATCAGGTCCTGGGCCGAGACGGCGGCGCCGACCGCGAACTGGGCGATCATCGCATGGGCCGTCGCGGTGCCGACGGCACCGGCCAGCCGCCGCTCCAGCCGTTCGATGAAATCCGGCGTCGTGTCGGGCAGGAACCCGGCCTTGCCCTGCGCCGCCGCCTCGGCATGGAAGAAGCGCTGCGCCTCGTCGGCGCCAAGGATGCCTTGCGACATAATCAGCAGGTCCTCGGCCTCGGCCCCGCCGCGCGACCAGCCCCGCGCGCCGGGGTCCTGCTCGAAGGCATTGACGAAGGCGAGGCCCTGCATCCGCTCGACCGGGGTCGGGAAGGTCAGGAGCGAGCCGGCGACGAATATCCCGATGTTCAGAGAGAGCGACCAGAAGAGCGCGTGCAGCAGCGGATCGAGCCCGTCGATCCCGAAAAGCGCCTGCGGACGCAACCAGCCGATCCCGGCCGGCCCGTCGCGCAGAAGCGCCTCGGACAAGAGCCCGGCGGTGCCGAACGAGGGCAGGTAAAGAGTGTAAAGCCAGACGAGGAAGCCGGTGCAGAGCCCCAGCGCCGCGCCCACTCCGGTCGCCCCGCGCCAGAAGATGCCGCCAATCATCGCCGGCAGGATCTGCGCGACACCGACGAAGGAAATGAGCCCGATCGCCGCGAGCGCCGCCGAGCCGCCCGAGAGGTGGTAGTAGCTGTAGCCAAGCGCCAGGATCGCTGCGATCGAGACCCGCCGCGACATGAGAACCAGCCCCCGCACATCCCCCGGTGCCCTCGCACCGCCCGCGCGCAGACTCAGCCAGAGCGGCGTGACGATATGGTTCGACACCATCGTGGCCAGCGCGATGGCCGCGACGATGACCATCGAGGTCGCCGACGAAAAGCCGCCGAGGAAGGCCAGCATGGCAAGCTTGCCCTGCCCCCCGGCCAGGGGCAGCGTCAGGACGAAGAGGTCGGGATTTGCACCCGCTGGCAGGACCGACAGGCCGACGACCGCGATCGGCAGCACGAACAGGCTCATCAGCATCAGGTAAAGCGGGAAGGCCCAGGACGCGGTGGCGAGGTGGCGTTCGTCGGAATTCTCGACGACCATGACCTGGAACATCCGCGGCAAGGTCAGGATCGCCGCGGCCGAGACGAAGGTGAGCCCGATCCATCGGCCCGGAACCAGGGGCCAGTCGGCGATCGACGAGGCGTCGATCTCGGCCAAGACCTCGCCGACGCCTCCGGCCACGCCCCAGACGACGAAAACTCCGACGGCAAGAAGCGCCACCAGCTTCACGACGGCCTCAAGCGCAATGGCCATGACCACGCCGTGATGACGCTCGTTGGCGTCGAGGTTCCGCGTGCCGAACAGGATGGTGAAGACCGTGAGTCCACCCGCGACCCACAGCGCCGTGGCGCTCTGATCCGGCAGCGCCCAGCCTTCGGGCGTGCCCGAGGCGAAGACGCCGAAGGACAGCGTCACCGACTGAAGCTGCAGCGCGATATAAGGCGTCGCGGCCACGACGGCGATGATCGTGACGATGACCCCGAGAAGGTTCGACTTGCCGTAGCGCGACGAGATGAGGTCAGCGATTGACGTCACCCGCTGCGCCTGGCCGATGCGGACGAGCTTTCTCAGCACCACCCACCAGCCGACGAGGACAAGCGTCGGCCCCAGATAGATCGTGACAAATTCGAGCCCGGATCGCGCGGCGTAGCCGACCGCGCCGTAAAAGGTCCAGGCGGTGCAATAGATCGACAGCGACAGCGTGTAGATGATCGGCGAGCGCAGCCAGCCGGCGCGGCCGCGCTCTGCCCGCCGCTCGGCGGCGAAGGCGACCAGAAACAGCAGGCAGACATAGGCGAGACAGACCGCGACGAGGATGTTGAACGGAACCATCAGCGGGGCTCCTCGACCACCTCGGCGTCGGTCGCGTCCGCGTCACGTCCGCGCTCGGCCGGACTGGAGAGAAGGCGGGCAAGAACGAACGCCGCCGCGATCAGCAGCAGCCAGACCGCGAAAAGGTAGATCCCGCCTCGGGTGGTGTCAGGCTCAGGCGTCGCCGCAGGCCGCCAGAGGATCGGCATGAGGACGAGAAAGAGGCCAAGTACGGGCAAGAGCCGCGCGGCATCGATCATCCGGCGGCGACGGTAGGAATGGCGCGCAAGAAATTTCGGAGGCCTCGGCGCCTTCATCGCGGGCCTCTCCCCGCCCGGCCCGTCATGCGCCCGCCATCTGCCGAAGCGCCGCGAGGATCTCGGCATTGGCGAAGGGCTTGGCGATGAAGCGCGAAGCGCCCGCCCCTTCCGCGATCGCCCGGTCCTCGCGCTGGCCGCGCGCCGACAGGACCAGCACCGGCAGGCCGGAAAGATCGGGATCGGCGCGCATGTCCTCGAGAATGTCGTAGCCCGACCGGCCGGGCAGCATCACGTCGAGCACGACGACATCCGGCGCCTCCCGCCGGATCACGTCGAGCGCGCCGATGCCGTCGGCATGGCTCGCCACGGCCCAGCCGTCGCGGGACAGGATGTAGCGGATCGCCTCGGCGATATGCGGCTCATCCTCGATGAGGAGGACACGTCTCGTCATGCCGCTTTCCTCCCTGGCCTCCTGTCCCCTGAAACCGACTATCACCGATCCGGGCCGGACCTGTCAAAAGCTATGGCTGGACCGGGACGCGAAGAACCTCGCGCCCCGCCGGAATGGACCGGGCGACCAGCCCGGACCGCGTCCGACCCTCCCGCTGGAACAATCGCCCTCACCCGCCCTCGGCCAGGATCGAGGGTTCGCGCCGCGCCACGCAATCGCCGCGCGGACAGATCCGGCAGGACGACCCGATCGGCCGTTCGGCGCCCGTCCGCGCCTCGGTCGCGGGCAGGATCAGCATCAGTGCCTCGACGACCTGCGGGCCGTCGAAGCCGCCGGGATGACGCGGCTCGCTGTAGGCATAGGTCAGGAACCGGACCGGCACGCGCCCCGCCATCTCCACCGGCGTCCGGATCGGCACCGTCGGCCGCACCAGCGCCTCGTAGAGCGGCCAGAGCGGACAGGCCGCGCCGTGGCGTGGCAAAGTGAAGCCCGGCGTCGGGCGGCGAAAGGTCAGCGTGCCGGACGCGTCGCAGATGACAAGACCCGCGGGCGGCCCCGCCCCTTCCGGCAACGTCGCAATCCGGCGGAACACTGGCGCGAGCCCGGTGCCGAGCCGCCGCGCCAGCGCCGCCGGATCGGGACCATCCTCGGCCAGCGCCTTAAGGAAAGCCTCCAGCGGCAAGAGCGCCGCATCGGCCCGGTAGCGCGCGATATGCGCCAGCGCCAGCTTGCGCGCGGCATCGCTCGCCAGTTCCGGCACCCCGGTGACGAGGCTCTCGCCCGGCACTGGATTTGTCCGCTCAAGTCCGGCGAGATGGTAGCCGGTGCGTGCTAGCCAGGCCTCGACCTCCTCCTGCGGAGAGGACAGGCCCGTCTCGCTCTCCTGGCTCGCATCGAGATAGGCAACGAGTGCCGCCGCGGCCTCGCTGAGGCGGATGCTGTCCTCGTAGATGTTGCGATGGAAGCGTTCGCGCCAGTCCGGCGCAATCTCTTCGCTTTCGGCAAGGATCGCGGCGGTGGAGCGGACCGAGGTCACCGCCGAGACGACC
>JBNKFC010000130.1:0-2547 GCA_050289105.1 Paracoccaceae bacterium
GTGATTTCCGTCACCGTGGCGCTGCCGGCGGCTTATGCCTTCTCGCGCTACCGGTTCCTTGGCGACAAGCAGCTCTTCTTCTGGCTCCTGACCAACCGGATGGCCCCGGCGGCGGTCTTTGCGCTGCCGTTCTTCCAGCTCTATTCCGCGGTCGGGCTCTTCGATACCTACTGGGCGGTGGCGCTGGCGCACTGCCTTTTCAACATCCCGCTCGCTGTCTGGATCCTCGAAGGCTTCATGGGGGGCGTGCCGAAGGAACTGGACGAAACCGCTTTCGTCGACGGCTATTCCTTCCCGCGCTTCTTCGCGACCATCTTCCTTCCGACGATCAAGGCCGGGGTCGGGGTCGCGGCCTTCTTCTGCTTCATGTTCTCGTGGGTGGAACTGCTTCTGGCCAAGACGCTGACGGCGGTCTACGCGAAACCCATTGCCGCGACGATGACCAAGACGGCCTCCTCGGCGGGCTATGAACTGGGCCTTCTCGCCGCCGCCGGGACGCTGACGATCATCCCCGGCGCCATCGTCATCTGGTTCGTCCGCAACTACATCGCCAAGGGCTTCGCCCTGGGGAGGGTGTGATGCGCTACCTCGCGATCCTTCTCGCCCTCGCGCCGACGCTGGCGGGCGCCCAGCAGGCAGGCTGGGGAAATCTCGGCAAGCCGGTGGAAAAGGAGTTCTCCTGGACCCAACCGCTCTGGCCCTCGTTCTGGATGGCCTGGACGCCCGCGACGCTCGCGGTCTTCGTCGGCATCTTCTCGGCCATGGCCGTCCTGACGGTTCTGGAAATCCGCCGCCCCGGCGGCGACGAGCGGCGCGGCGTGCTCGGCCTGACGACGACGCGCGGCGATCGGCTTTTCATCACGCTTCTCGGGACCAGCTACATCTTCATGGCCTGGCTCGGGTTCATCGGGATGCCGCTCTGGTGGCCGCTGGTCATCGCCATCGGCTGGGGCATCTTCTGTTTCTGGAAGGTCTGATCGCGATGGCGTTTGGAGAAATACGCAAAGCTTAGTAGAAATGGTGCACGAGGATCGTGCAGTATCAGGACCGAAGCCGAAATGAGCGAGAAGAAAAAGACGAAATTCCTGACCGAAGTGGAGCTGGAATTCATGTCGAAGCTCTGGGATCTGGGCGAGGCGACGGTGCGTGACGTGCAGGACGCACTCGCGCCCGCGCGCAAGCTTGCCTACACCTCGGCGGCGACGATCCTAAGGATCCTCGAACAAAAGCAATTCGTGAAAAGCACGAAACAGGGCAAGACCTTTATCTACAGGGCGACGCTGAGCAAGGACGCCTATCAGTCGCGTTCGCTGAAGAATCTCTCCGAAAAGCTGTTCGACAATGCCCCGGCGACGCTTGTCGCGCGGCTGGTCGACGACGACGATCTGTCTCAGGAGGCGCTCGACGAGATCCGGGCGCTGATAGATAAGAGGCTCAGGGATGATAAACGCTAACACCCTTTTCGATGCCTATCTCGATGTGAACCTGCTTTTGGCTTTCGTCTGCGGCCTGTGGTTCGTGTCGGGACGACTGCTCGACTTCGCGGGGTTCTCTTATGCCGCGACCGCACGGCTGAGGATGCTGCGGGCGGTGTTCCTCGCGGTCATTGTCAGCCCGGTCTTCGTGGCGCTCTTCGCGCTGCTCAGCCGGTCGGGTTACGTGACGACGGACCATTCGGTGAACCTCACCGATTTCATCGTCGCGCAATACCTGCAAGGCCGCTTCGACATGAGCCCGTCGGCCCTCGAAAGCTTGCTCAGCCTGCGCAGCCGGCTTGCCGAGGCCATGGTTTCGCCGGCCGGGCAGGTGGTGCAGTGGACGCTGGCCGCGGGCATCGTGACCTGCCTCGTCCGACTTGGATGGAGCGTCCTGAAGCTCCGCCGCGTCATCGCGGAGAGCTATGTGTGGCGCCGTTTCGGGCGGGTCGAACTGCGCGTATCGGATACGGCGAGCGTGCCGTTTTCGACGCGCGGTGTCCGGTCGCGGATCGTGGTCCTGCCCTCGACGATGCTGGCGCGGGAGGACGACCTTAGGATCGCGCTCGGCCACGAGTTGCAGCACCTGAGACAGGGCGATGTCGAATGGGAAATCGTGACGGGGCTGATCCGGCCCTTCCTGTTCTGGAACCCGGCCTTTTATATCTGGAAGCACCAGGTCGAGGAGTTGCGCGAACTGTCGTGCGACCGGCAGGTCCTGTCGCGGCGGGGCTATGACGTCGCGGCCTATTGCAACTGCCTTCTCAGGGTTTGCCATGACGGGCTGCGCCCACGCCGGCTTCTGGCGGTAGAGGCGCCGGTCGTCGCCCTCGTCCGGACCGAGAACCGGTTCTTCGGAAGCCGCTCGGCCACGCTTCTGAAACGGCGGATGATGTCGGTGATCGAGGGGCGGGCCGAACGGCATCCGACGCTGGCCTTTGCGGTGCTGGCCGCTCCGGCGTTGGTCGTGACGCTTCTGGCATCGGTGGCGATCCAGCGCCCCGGCGATTGGAGCCAGGACCGGATCATGCTGTCGACCATCGTCAACCTGGAGCGGATTCACGCCGTCAAC
>JBNKFC010000131.1:0-2861 GCA_050289105.1 Paracoccaceae bacterium
CCCGCATCCTCAGGCCCCGGTCCCGCCCGTTCCGCGAGCGACATGATCAGATGCGAGGTCGAGGGCGGGAAGCCGCGGAGCGACGGCGGCTCGCCCGCCGCCAGCGCCACCTCGCGATGCGCCTCGGCGAAACGAGTGATCGAATCGGCGAGGAACAGCACCTGCCTGCCCTGATCGCGGAAATGCTCGGCCACCGCCATCGCCGTCCAGGCGCAGCGACGCCGCACCAGCGGCGATTGGTCGGACGTGGCCGCGACGATCACGCTGCGCGCCATGCCCTCCGGCCCGAGCACGCCCTCGACGAACTCCCGAAGCTCGCGCCCGCGTTCGCCGATGAGCGCGATGACGGTCACATCCGCCTCCACCCCCCGCGCGAACTTCGCCAGGAGCGAGGATTTGCCGACGCCCGACCCGGCGAAGAGGCCGATGCGCTGACCGCGGACAAGCGGCAGGAGCGTGTTGAAGACCGCGACGCCAGTTTCCAGCCGCGCACCGAGCCTCTTGCGTTGCGAGGGCGCGGGCGGAGCCGTACGCAATGACCGTTCCCGTGCGCCGCGCATCAGTGGCATTCCGTCAATGGCGTGGCCAAACGGATCGACGACGCGTCCGATCCAGCTGTCGTCCGGTGCAATCCCGCCGGAGCCAAGACATTCCAGCCCGTCACCAAACCGCACACCGTCCACCGGGCCATCGGTCAGCACCGTCGCCCGGCCGTCGGCGAGCGCCACGACCTCGCCTCCTGTATGCGCGCCGTCGGCCAGACGCACCCGGTCGCCAAGGCGCCAGTCCGGGCCGATCCCGCTGACGGTGAGCGTGCCGAGTCCGACCTCGACCACCCGGGCGAGGCGGTGCAAAGCCTCGCATCCGCCGATCTCGGCCCGGAGCATCTCCAACCCCATCCCAGCCATTCTGGCCTCCTTTTGTTCCGCATTACTCTTTCTAAAGGAATCGGGGTTAAGGCTTGATTGAAAGCTCGGAGGAGAAGCCCCGATGTTCGAGAAACCAGAGGTGCTGACGCTCGCCTCCTCGCTCGCGGCCCATGCGGCAACGCGACAGTCTGCGATCGCCCGCAACGTGGCCAACGCCGACACGCCCGGCTACCGGGCGCAAGACCTTCCCGATTTCGCCGAGACCTATCGTGCCGAGGGCGGCACTACACTCCGCCAGACGCGCGCCGGCCATGTGCCGGCCTTGGGCGGCACGCAGGACCTGTCGCTTTCCGACCGCGCCGGCGCGGGCACGCTCTCGCCCAACGGCAACGGCGTTTCGCTGGAGACCGAGATGGTCAAGGCCGCCGACGTGAAGCGCGAACACGACATGGCGCTTGCCATCTACAGCGAGTCGCTCTCGATCCTGCGCGCCTCGCTCGGGCGCCGGTAAGGGAGGGCCGTCAGGATGAGCGATTTCACCAATTCCCTGTCGATCGCGGCGAGCGGGATGGAGGCGCAGGCCATGCGGTTGCGCCATGTCTCCGAGAATATCGCCAATGCCGACACGCCCGGATATCACCGCAAGACCACGGCATTCGAGGCCGTGGTGGACCATGGCGAAGCCACCGGCGAGGTGCGGCTCGGCAAGGTGGAACTCGACCGGAGCGACCTGACGCGGATCCTCGATCCCGGCAATCCGCTGGCCGATGCGAATGGCTACTACGACGGCTCGAATGTCGATCTGGTGATCGAAATCGCTGACGCGCGCGAAGCGCAGCGCAGCTACGAGGCGAACCTCAGGATGTTCGATCAGGCGCGGCAAATGTCGCAAAGCCTGCTCGACCTCCTGCGCCGATAACCCGAGAGGAGGTCCAGAATGGACGTCAGAACCTCTTTCGCCGCGCAGACCTACGCGCAGGCGCGGCCGGCCACCCAACCGTCGCCGAACGCGGCGGGGTCGGCCGATGCCGACGGCGGTTTCGCCGCCCTGGCGGGTAGATTCGCCGACACGCTGAAGGCGGGTGAAGAGACCGCTAAGGCGGCGATGACCGGCGGCGCCGATCCGCACGCGCTGGTCGAAGCGCTGGCGGCCAGCGAACTCGCGGTCGAGACCGCCGTTACCCTACGGGACAAGGTCGTGGAGGCCTACCAGGAAATCCTTAGGATGCCGGTGTGACGATGGCGGAGGCGATCTTTTTCGACACGATGCGTCAGGGGCTGTGGATCGCGGTGCTCATCTCTGCGCCGCTTCTGAGCGTGGCACTCGTCATGGGCGTTGTCATCGGGCTCTTTCAGGCGCTGACCTCGGTGCAGGAAATGACGCTGACCTTCGTGCCAAAGGTCGGTGCGATGATCGCGGTCTTCTGGGTCTCCATGACCTTCATGTCGGGCATGCTGGTGGCGTTCTTCACCGACCGCATCGTGCCCTTGATCGCGGGGATCTGAGCCATGGACAATGCGGGGTACACGACGCTGAACCGCCAGTCGGGGCTGATGGCCGAGATGCGGGCGGTCGCGAACAACATCGCCAACCTCTCGACCACGGGCTTTCGCAAGGAAGGGGTGATCTTCGCCGAACATGTGGCCGACCTCGAAGGGGCGGAGCCGTCCTTGTCGATGGCCACTGCGGAGGGGCGAGTCATCAACCTTGCCCAAGGCACGCTGGTCCAGACCGGCGGCGCATTCGACCTCGCCATCGAGGGCGAGGGTTTCTTCCAGATCGAGACGCCGGAAGGCAACCGCCTGACCCGTGCCGGCGCCTTCACGCCGTCGCCCGAGGGCGAACTGGTGACGCCGGACGGCTATCGCCTCCTCGACCTCGGCGGCGCACCGGTCTTCGTGCCGACCGATGCCGGCGCGGTTTCCATCGCGACCGATGGCACGATCTCGGCAGGTGGCGATCCGATCGGGCAGGTCGGTCTTTTCATACCG
>JBNKFC010000132.1:0-3727 GCA_050289105.1 Paracoccaceae bacterium
TGGCGCGACCGGGCCCTGCGCTGGATTCTGGCGCAGGTGATCCCGTATCCGATGCGGTTTCGGGTTGCGCTCCTTGGTGCCAAGATGGCGCGGCCCTTCGCGGGGCTGCTGCCCGATGCGCGGCTGAGGGCGATGGTGGCGATGGCGCCGAAGCAGGTGCCGCCGGTCAGCCGCAACGACGATCCGCAGGTGTTTTCGGCCACGGGCGCGCGCCGGATGCGGGTGGCGCTGATGACTGGTTGCGCGCAGAAGGCGCTCAACACCGATATCAACGACGCGACGATCCGGCTTCTGCGGCGGCTCGGGTGCGAGGTCGTGGTGGCGAAGGGCGCGGGCTGCTGCGGGGCACTGACCCATCACATGGGGCGCGAGGTCGAGGCGCATGGCTCGGCCGAAGCGAACATCCGCGCCTGGATGGCGGAAAAGCGGGGCGCGGGTCTCGACGCCATCGTGATCAACACGAGCGGTTGCGGCACGACCGTGAAGGATTACGGGCACATGTTCCGCACGACGGGCCTCGCGTCCGACGCGGCGGAGATCGCCGGCCTCGCCTGCGATGTGACGGAAATTCTCGCGCGGCTCAAACCCGACGCGAAGGCGCCCGAACCGCTTCGTGTCGCCTATCATGCCGCATGTTCCCTGCAGCATGGGCAAAAGGTGACCACGGCGCCAAAGGCGCTTCTGAAGGCGGCCGGTTTCGAGGTGGTGGAGCCTGCCGACCCGCATCTGTGCTGTGGCTCGGCCGGGACCTACAACCTTCTCCAGCCGGAAATCTCGGGCGAACTCAAGCGGCGCAAGGTGGCGACGCTGGAAGCCAAGGCACCCGATCTCATCGCGGCGGGAAATATCGGCTGCATGATGCAGATTGGATCGGGCACTGGGATTCCGGTCGTCCATACCGTGGAACTGCTCGACTGGGCGACGGGCGGACCGCGACCCCGGGCGCTCTGCGAAGGCGCATGAGCCGGATCCCGCGACGCAGACGCAAGCTCCCGCCTCTCGGTCGCCCCCTGGGCAGCAGCTTGTCGCGGCGGGAGGACGGTCATATTCTTGCCCCAACCGGCAGCTAGAACGGGCGCGATTTCGGAGGACGTAATGCGGGCAATCCTGGCTGCGATGATACTTGCTTTTGTGCCCTTGGGTGCAGTGGCGCAGGATACCGCCCTGACCGCGCTGACCACGGCGGACGAGACGCGCGGCTGGGAAGCCGTGGGGCGGATCGACATCGGCCGCTCGGCCTTCTGCACGGGCGCGCTGATCACACCTTCGCTCGTCCTCACGGCCGCACACTGCCTTTACGACCAGGCGAGCGGGATCCGCCATGATCCCGCCGATTTCGAGTTTCTCGCCGGTTGGCGCAACGGTCGCGCAGTGGCCTATCGCGGAGTAAAGCGCGCGGTGGCCCATCCCGACTATGTTTACGAGGGCCGCGACCGGATGGACCGGGTGGCCTACGACCTCGCGCTTCTGGAGCTCGACCAGCCGATCCGGCTGCCCTCCGTCCACCCGTTCGATGTCGGGAATGACCCGATGCAGGGCGATACAGTCGGCATCGTCTCCTACGCTCTCGACCGGTCCGAGGCGCCGTCATTGCAGAAGGCTTGCGAAGTGCTGG
The DNA here is from genome assembly GCA_050289105.1 of Paracoccaceae bacterium. Taxonomy (GTDB): domain Bacteria; phylum Pseudomonadota; class Alphaproteobacteria; order Rhodobacterales; family Rhodobacteraceae; genus Albidovulum. The sequence continues at coordinate 1,616 of JBNKFC010000132.1, forward strand.
GTCGCCAGCCGGGCATCCTCGTGCTGACCTGTTCGGTCGATTTCGGGTCATCCGGCGCACCGATCTTTGCCATGCACGACGGCGTGCCGAGCATCGTCTCGGTCGTCTCGGCCAAGGCGGAGATGGACAGCAAGCCCGTGGCGCTTGGCACCGCGATGACCGAACCCCTGGCCGAATTGCGCGCCGCCTTCGTGGCCGAGGATAGCACGTTCAAGAAGGTGACGCCTGGCTTCGGTGCGCAGTTGTCGCAGACGAAAAAGGCGGGCGGGGCGAAGTTCCTGAGCCCGTGACATGATGATCCGGCGGTGTCTCGGCGCGCTGATACTGATCCTGCTCGCAGCCCCCCTTCTTGCCGATTCTCCGCTGAAACGGCTGACCCTGCGCCAGGACCTTCTGGGCTGGGAGGCGGTCGGACGGGTCGAGATGGGCCAGACCGGCTATTGCACCGGCGTGCTAATCGCGCCCGATCTCGTCCTGACGGCGGCGCACTGCCTCTTCGGCGGCGGCCAAGACTATGTCCCTCTCTCCGACCTTCGGTTCCGGGCCGGTCTGCGCGATGGCGTGGCGCTGGCCGAGTCCGGCGTGCTGAGGGCGGCTGTCCATCCCTCTTATGAACCGCGAAGCGCCGACCGGGCGCGGCAGATCCGCTGGGATGTCGGCCTGATACAACTGGCCAGCCCGGTCTCGGTGACGACCGCAGCGCCGTTTCCGACCGCGGCGCTCTCGGACGGGGCTCGGGATCTGTCGGTCGTGTCTTACGGGTTGGGGCGGGACGAGGCCTTGTCCTGGGATGAAGAATGCGGCGTGGTCGGGCGGAGCGGCGGGCTCATCGCCTTCGATTGCGACGTGACCTTCGGATCGTCCGGCGCGCCGGTCTTTCATCGTGACGACGGCCGCGCCGCGCTGGTTTCCCTTGTGTCGTCGGGCGTTTCGGACGGGAAGAGCCGGGTTGCCTTCGGGATGGAGCTGCCGCAAGCGGTCGCCGATCTCAAGGCGGCGCTTAGAAGGGGGGAGGGCGTGGCCACCGGCACGCCTGCTCCGGCCGGCCAGACAGGCCAGACAGGTGCTCGAACTGTGCGCCTGACGCCGGGTTTCGGCGCGCAGGCGAGCGGCGGGGCCAAGTTCCTCAAGCCCTGAACCGGCGGCGCCCGCCCTTGACAGACCGCTTTTCGGTTCACATCTGAACCCTGCCGGGGTGCCGCATCAGGGCCCCGGGATGGACCTTTGTCCGGCCCTGCGCAGGGCGCGGACGCAACATCGCTCAATGGAGGATGACCCATGCGCACGTTTGATCTTTCGCCGCTTTACCGCGCGACCGTCGGTTTCGACCGGGTCGCCGATCTGATGGACCGGGTGCTGTCGGCCGATGTGGCCCAGCCGACCTATCCGCCCTACAATATCGAAAAGACCGATGAGAATGCCTATCGCATCTCGATCGCCGTGGCCGGTTTCACCGGTGATGAGTTGAATGTCGAGGTGAAGGAAGGCGCGCTGATCGTGTCGGCCCGCAAGGCCGCCGAGGAGGTGCAGAAGACCTACCTTCACCGTGGCATCGCGACCCGCGCGTTCGAGCGTCGTTTCGCACTGGCCGATCATGTGAAGGTCGCGGGTGCGACCCATGCCGACGGCATGCTTCACATCGACCTCGTCCGCGAAGTGCCCGAAGCGCTGAAACCGCGCCGGATCGAGATCGCCAAGGGCGATACGGTCGAGGCGAAAGCGGTCGAGACGCTCGGGGCCTGATCGCCACCTCTTCGGCAAATCACGGTTGGGCGCGTGGCGACACGCGCCCTTTTTCGTTAAAGCTCCCGCGATGCGCTTCGCTCATTGGGCGCCATGCCCGACGAGTGATGATCCGGGCGACAGTTTTCCGCCAACCATCGGCATGCGCGTGTGAACGTTTTCCAGCTCTGGCTCGGTTCGCGCCCGGTTCTGCGGAGCGGGGCGCCGCGAGCTTGGGCCTTGCCCATGAAAAAACCGCGCCCCGAGGGGCGCGGCCTTTTGACGTTTGTCCGATCCAGGATCAGAAGGTCGAGTTGATCGACTGGCTGGACAGGTAGTTGTTGATCTTCGTGGTCAGCGAGCCGGTGCCCTTCTTGACAGCGGCGAGGG
>JBNKFC010000133.1:0-3024 GCA_050289105.1 Paracoccaceae bacterium
GCTGCAGCCCGGAACCGTTCGGGCCGCCACTCTTGCGGGCTGCAATGTCACGCCCGCGGTCCTCATCGAAATGTCTTCTCTTTCCATAGCTTCCTGCAATAAATTGTCACTCGTGCCGTGCACCCCATGCCGGGGCGGAGCTGCTCGCCCCAGCATGGAAATGCCAGACCGACGTGAATTGCCGGTCAAACTCGTACTCTCGAAAATCGTTTACTCGTTACGCTGCCGGCGACCGTTCCGCCGACATCTCAGTAAAGAATGGGTAAATCTGGCGCGTCCGTGGCGGGTTTGTTCTGAATTTTGGCATGGTTAACCGCGTCGGGGCCATCGCGATCCACTTATGCGTGTGCCGCTTCCCGAAACGCGAAACAATCACGACGCTGGGTTCACGTCGCCGCGATGCAAAACAGGAAACGGCGTTTGAGTTTGTTCACGATCGGCGCCGCTCTGTTAAACCTGAGGCTGTGCCGAATTGTGGTCGAATTGCCTTATTGAGCCGTCTTCCTTTTGGAAACACAGAGTTTTTTCTAAATTGACGAGTAAGAATGCCGCAGTTTGGCCGGTCAAGGCCGTCACGTCGCGTGAACAGCAGAGAGGATTCGCACGGCGACTCGCGCCGGGTACACGGCGGACGGCCCTCGGCAACGGCGTTTCCGTGACCGGGCTTTCCCTCGGATGGCGGCGGCTGAGATCCGGAAGCGACCCGCGTCGCGAGATCGGCGACGAAGTTGCCAGATCAGGGTGTGACCGTCGAAGACATGGGGCAGTGGCGGAGAGACAGGGATTCGAACCCTGGGTGGGCTCACACCCACAACGGTTTTCGAGACCGCCCCGTTCGACCGCTCCGGCACCTCTCCGCGTCAGGGGTCGTCGTGGAGGCGGGATGTAGCGGTCTCGCAAGGGCAGTGCAACAGGTTTTTGTGCGGCTTCGAGACCGGTCCGGGCATGGATCCGCACATCGCGAAATGTTTTTCGTGCGCCGCTTGGCAGGGCGCCGTTGCGCCATTAGGTGTGGTGCGTTCCCGACGGAGAATTCGCCATGCTGAGCCGCCTCATCGCACCTGTTGCCGCGGTGGCGGTCCTCTTCGCGGTTCCGGCCTGGGCCGAAAGCGCTGATATCGCGGCCCTCGAGGACGCGTTGAAACTGCCGGATGTCTTCGCGGTGATGAGCGAGGAGGGCCACGCCTATGGCGCCCAGCTCGAAGCCGACATGTTCCCGGGCGCGGGCGGCGCATCCTGGGCGGCGGCGGTCGGACAGATCTATGCCGTCGACCGGATCCTGCCTCAGTTCTCGGCCGCGTTCGAAGCGGAGCTGATCCGTTCCGGCGCCGATATCACGCCCATGGTCGACTTCTTCACCTCCGAGCTGGGCAAGAAGGTCACGACGCTCGAAATCTCGGCCCGCCGGGCGCTTCTCGACGTGGCCGTGGAGGATGCGAGCCGGCTGAAATACGAGGAGATGCTGGCAGAGGGCGATCCCAAGGTGGCGCTCGTCGAGGAATTCGTTTCGGTGAACGGCCTGGTCGAGGCCAATGTCTCGGGCGCGATGAATGCGAACTACGCATTCTACCAGGGCCTCGGCGATGCCGGCGCGCTGACCCCGGACATGGGCGAGGATGCGATCATCGGCGAGATCTGGTCGCAGGAAGAGGCGATCCGCGACGAGACCGATATCTGGATCCATTCCTACCTCGCCATGGCCTATGCGCCGCTGTCGGACGACGAGATGCGCGCCTATATCGACTTCTCGCAAGGCGAGGCCGGCCGGGAGTTGAACGCCGCGCTTTTTGCAGGCTTCGACGCGGTCTTCGTCGATGTCTCGCGGAAACTCGGTCGCGCGGCCGGAGGCATCCTGGCGGGGCGCGAGCTCTGAGGCCGACCACCCCGCCGGAAGACTTTGTTTCCGGTGGGACTTTTCGCTAGCATTCGGTAAGGCAGGGCCGATTGGCGGAACCAACAAGACATGGACGGCATGAACCGGGACAGGGTCGGGCGGCGGCGGGTGTTCTATATCCCCGGCTATGATCCGTTTCATCCGCGCCGCTACCGAGAGCTCTACCGCAAGGAAGCCGCCAGTCAGGCCAATGTCAGTGGCTACCGGATCGGGCTGAAGCCGAAACCGGCGGGCGCGGGCGCCTATGGCTGGCATGTCTCTGCCCGGATCGCCGGCGTGGATGTGGAAACCGACATTGAGGTGCTGGTCTGGTCCGACATCGTGCGCCGCTCGATGGGACACGGCATCGCCGAGACCTACTGGCAGCTCCTGCGGACGGTATGGGTCTATGTCAGCTCCGGCGTGATCTTCCGGTTGGTGCGGCTCAGGAAGGGGCCGACCATCGCGGCGCTCTACCCGATCGCACTTCTGATCCTGCAGCTTGCCGTGGCGCTGGCGGCCGGCTGGGGCGGTGCGCGCGTTCTCGGCTTGGGCCTGGCCTGGCTGAGGTTGCCGGCGGCCCTCGGCTGGATCGGTGGATTTGCACTGGTCTGGGCTGTCCTCTGGCGCTTCCGCAAGGCGGATGGCCGGCTCTTCGCCTACTACCTGATGCACGATTATGCCTTCACGGCGCGCTATGGCGGCGCGACCCCGCCACAGCTCGAGGCGCGTCTGGCGGAGTTCGCCGACCGCGTCGCCGAGGTGCTTGCGGAGGAGGAGTGGGACGAGGTGCTGATCGTTGGCCATTCGTCCGGCGCCCATCTCGCGGTCTCGATTCTCGCAGACCTGATCCGGGCGGGCAGGGTGCCGGAGCGTGGCCCGGCACTCGGCTTCCTTTCGCTTGGCCATGTCGTGCCGATGGCGTCCTTCCTGCCGCGGGCGCAGAAGCTGCGCGGCGACCTCGCCTATCTTTCGGCGCGTCGTGATCTGACCTGGGTCGATGTCACCGCGCCCGGGGATGGCTGCGCCTTCGCCCTTTGCGATCCGGTCAGCGTCAGCGGCGTGGCGCCACCTGACAAACGCTGGCCAATGGTGATCTCGGCGGCATTCACCCAAACCCTTAGCCCGGAACGCTGGAAGGCGTTGCGCTG
>JBNKFC010000134.1:0-2251 GCA_050289105.1 Paracoccaceae bacterium
ACGATGGCACGCGCATCTAGGCCGCGCGGGTTTGCGCGACAAGACGCTAACCCTGACGGTGCTGAAGCGACCTGAGACCCGCAGCCGCTTGCCGTTAGGACTTGGGGCGTCTCGCTCGCGACATGCGGCCGACACCACCCGCCGCTTGCGCAAGCTCGACGAGGTTGTGGGGTTTCTGCTGTCCTCCTTCGATGAGCTGAAGCCCCGCCTGCTGGCCGCAAGCACCGGCGAGCTTCTGGGCTTCCTCGGTTCACTCAACACGGGCGAGGAGCACCCGCTCTTCCCCCGGTCGCGCCTCGGTGTGATCGCCGAGGACGTCGCAAATACCCGCGTCACCTTCCGCGGCACGACCATCGCACTCTCGGACGGTGCCGTCGGCGACAAGCTCGGGGCGATCTTTGCGGTGAAGAACTACCCGGCCAAGACCGATAGCCTGATGCTCGACGAGTTGAACTTGCCCGTCGACATGGTGGTCACGCACTCTTTTGTGCCGATCAACGCCAACATCATGGCGGGCCGGATCAAGCGGCAGCTGCGGCTAATGCAGGCCGCCAATGACGGAGCCGTCAGTCTCGCCCAGGAACTGGAACTCGCGCAGGACGATCTGGAATCCAAACGCCTGATCTTCGGCGAGCACCACATGACCGTGGCCGTCTATGCCCGCACCCAGACGGCGCTTGACGACATCGCGGCCGAAATCCGCAACATCTCCGCCACTTCCGGGATCAACCTGATCTCGGAGGCCTTCGGGGCGCGGGCGCATTTCATGGCGCAGCATCCCGGGAACACAGGGGCGCGCAGCCGCAAGGCCGCAATCACGAACCACAACTTCGCCGATCTCGCTACCTTCCACCGCACCCCGCTCGGAAAGACAGGGCGGGAAGTCCCCTGGGGCGTGCCGATCACGCTCTTTCCGACACCCGAGCGCAGTGGTTTTCGCTTCAACTTCCACGAACAGGGCGCGCCAGATCGCGAGCCCACGGGAGGCCACACGCTGATCCTCGGCCGTCCCGGCTCCGGCAAATCCGTCCTGGCGGCTTTCCTGATGACCATGGCACGGCGGGCAGGTGCGCGGGTCTTCGTATTCGACTATCGCGCGGGCATGGAGATGGCCGTCCGCGCGCTCGGCGGCAGCTATTCGACCGTGCGGGCGGGGCGCCCCACGGGCCTAAATCCGCTCCAGACCGAGATCGACATGCGGGGCCAAGCATGGCTTGCTGATTGGCTCGCGAGCCTCTTGGAGCGGCGCGATCGACCGCTAACCCCGGTTCAGACCAACCGACTGCAGGAAGTCGTGCGCCAGAACGCGAGCGCAGGACATGCGGGCCTACGGAACTGGTCGGATTTCGCCTCGCTGCTGGTCTCGACCGATGACGAGGGCGATCTCTTCGAGCGTATGCAGGAATGGACGGCCGAGGGTCGCTACGGCTGGATCTTCGGGGCCAATGCCGAGGACAGTTTCAGCATCGATGGAGACGTCGCGGGCTTTGACCTCACCGGCATCCTCGATTCCGAGAGCGAGCGGGAACGCATGGCGGTCCTGTCCTACCTCTTCCGCCGGGTCGAGCGGGTGATCGAGGACCGCAAGCCCACCATCATCGTCATCGACGAGGCATGGAAAGCGCTCGACAACGCCTACTTTGCGGAGCGCCTCAGCAACTGGCTGGTGACCGCCCGCAAGCAGAACGCCGTCGTCGTGATGATGACGCAATATGCCAGCCAGCTCGAGCGCACGCGCACCGGCAAGACCATCGTGGAAGCGGTGCCGACGCAGGTGCTCTTGCCCAACATTCGTGCTTCCGCCGCTGACTACGCGATGCTCGGCCTGACCGAGAAAGAGCTCGACGTGCTTCTGGGCGTCGGCTCGGCCTCGCGGCTCGCGCTTGTACGCGACGACCGTGGTTCCGTCGTGATCGATGCCGATCTCAGCGCGCTCGGCCCGCTCGTGACCATCCTTGGCGGAATGGAGAAGGGCGAAGCGCTTGTCGGCGCCGATTATCGTGAACGTCCTGACTTCTGGAGAGTGACATGACCCGTACCATCATTCGCAGCGTCGTGCTGCTCGGGCTCGGCCTGACCCTGACAGCCTGTGCGCAGCATAACCCCCCGCAAGCCAACTGCTTCAATTTTCGCGAGGCTCCTGCGCAGGCAGGAACCGCCACCGCCACGATCTCGACCATTGGGGCGGAGGTCACGCGCCGCGACACGGCCTGCGATTTCGTCCTCTTGGGGGCGGGCGGCTGAGCCAATG
>JBNKFC010000135.1:0-7357 GCA_050289105.1 Paracoccaceae bacterium
GAAGATCACGCAATCGTTGTCCGGCACCGGCCACTGACGGCACCTTTCCGCGTCGCGTCGGGCGAGTGGGAATTCTGGAATGCCGACCTTGCTCAGCGCTGGAAGACGTAGGTCCCCGGCGCAGGGCCCAGCGGCGGAAGCCCCCCGTCCGGCGCCCCCAATCCCGGAGCCGGGACCGTTTCTGGCGAGCTTCTCGCTGCGAGCCAGCGCACCCATTCCGGCCACCAGGAACCCTCCGTCGGTGCGTGGGCGCGGGCCCAGCTCTCGGGGTCCATGTAGAGGTCGCCATGGTGGCGAATGCCGATCCTGAAGTGGCGATGGGGATGGCCGGGCTCACTCACGACACCGCCGTTATGGCCGCCGCTCGTCAGCACGAAGGTCAACTCGGAATCGGTGAAAAGCCGCGCCTTATAGACCGACCGCCACGGCGCGATGTGGTCCTTCTCGGTGCCGACGACGAAGAACGGGGCGGAAATGTCGGACAGGGCGACCGGCTTCCCTTCGACCGCGAACCGCCCCGCCGTGAGACGGTTCTCGAGGAACAGTCCGCGCAGATATTCCGAGTGCATCCTGTACGGCATCCGCGTCGCGTCGGCGTTCCAGGCGCCGATGTCGCTCTGCTCGCCGTCCTCGCCGAGCAGATATCGCCGCACCGCCCTTGTCCAGATCAGGTCGTGCGCCCTCATCGCCCGGAACGTGCCCGCCATCTGGTCCTTGTCGAGATAGCCCTGGTCCCACATCATGTCTTCGAGAAACGCGACCTGACTTTCGTCGAGGAAAAGCATGAGCTCTCCCGCCTCGGCGAAATCGGTCTGCGCCGCCAAGAGCGAAACCGATGCAAGCCGCTCGTCGCGGTCGCGCGCTATCGTTGCCGCGGTAATCGCGAGGATCGTGCCACCCAGGCAGTATCCGCAGGCATGGACCTTCCGATCCGGCACGATCCGCGTCACCGCATCTAGCGCCTCCATGACGCCGCGCTTGCGGTAGTCGTCGAGGGACAGGTCGCGCTGATCGGCGGTCGGGTTGCACCAGGAGATCACGAAGACGGTGAAGCCTTCACCGACGAGATAGCGGATCAGCGAATTGTTCGGGCTGAGGTCGAGGATGTAGTATTTCATGATCCAGGCCGGCACGATCAGGACCGGCTCCGGATGCACCTCGGTCGTCTGCGGCGCGAACTGGATCAATTCGAAGATGTCGTTGCGAAAGACGACTTCGCCAGGTGTCGCCGCGATATCGCGCCCGACCACGAAGTCGCTGGACGGTTCGGCACCGCCTTTCGAGAGGCGCGCAAGGATGTCGGCAAGAGCATGCCCCGCGCCCTCGACGAGGTTCGCACCGCCGCTCTCGATCGTGCGCGCGAGGATCTCCGGGTTCGTCGGCAAGAGGTTGGACGGCGACACGGTGTCTAGGACCTGCCGCGCCATGAAGCCCACTCGCTCGGCGCTCTGCGTCCGCATGCCGCGCACGGGAAATGTGGCATGGACCCACCAGTCCTGTGTCGCGAGGAAGGACTGCTTCCACCAGGAAAAGGGCGGCTGATCCCAGCCGGAATGGTCGAACCGGTGGTCGTCGGAACGCGGGGCGAAGGGCGCCTGCCCCGGAATGCCCAGCGTCGCGGCGACTGCGCGCCAGGCATTCTCCTGCGCATGTTCGGCCAGTTCGGCCTGCCGCCCCGGCGCACGGGCGAGGTGAATGGCCCAATCCGCCCAGGCGGACCAGGCCGCATGCGGTGACGTCCCTTCGGTGAACCGCGCCATTGCGGCCCTGATGGAACGGTCGAGCGTCTCGTAACGGCGGCCATTCGCCGGCCGCACATCCGGCACCTCGGCGGAGGCCGGAGGCACGGTCGGGGCGGCGGGCCGGGAAGGCGGGGCGGCTCTGGCCTTGTTCTGTATCGTGCGGATGGAATTGACTGGCGCGGGCATGTCGTGTCTCCCCGTCTTGCTTGCGAATGGCCAAAGCGGCGGGATGAAATGGGGCTGGCCTCTCGTTACCCGTCCCGCACGGTTGCCGACTTGATTTCGCTCAATCAAGTGTATCCACGCCCTTGCAAACCTGACCGTCGTCAATGGTTCGCCGGATCGGACGGCGATCTTTGCATTGGCGCCTCAGCGGTCGAGGCAGTCGCGCGACACTCCCGGCTGGAGCGGCCGGGCTTTGCGGCCCCCCCAAACAGGATCACCCAGACGGTAAGGAATCTCGCAAAGGCGGACGCGCTTCCCCAAGGCAAGATGGCAAAGAACGCCGAGCGCAATATCCCGGTCGGAAAGAGCCCCACGCCGATGGGCGGCCTGCGCCGGCCATGGTCACCGGACGACTTCCCGCTGCACGCAGGGCCACGGGCGGGACACCGCCCTTCCCTCCTAGTCTCGGGGTTCGCCCTTCGGCGCAGCTTGACCGGGCGCCCGACTGTCGCGCAGGCGGCGCATCACCGGCTTCACATCGAGCGCGATTACGAGAATGCCCAGCGGAACCATCCAGAAGCCCAGGACCGGGAGAAATCCGAAGATTCCGCCCGCAACGAGAAGAAGTCCGACGACGCTTCTCAATCCGGGCGGCACGTGGCGACGAACCCGCACCAGCCATCGTTTGAGGCGTCCGTTCAGAGCCATGATCCCGCCATCTGGTCTTCCGCGGCTGAAGTGTAACTCAACCGAATACCGCACTCAAACGGCGGACCGGGACGCGGAACGCGGCCCCCGGCGAGCGGGGGCTCGATGCCCCCCGAGACGGTCCCCGTCCACACGCCGTCCCCGCGATCAGGCACTCTGGCGGCGGTTGTAAAGGATCGACGATATCAGCGCGACGCCGATGAAACCCGAGCCGAGCACACCGGTGACAAGCTCGGGAATGTGCCACAGGGTCTGGGCGAACATGATCACGCTGAGGACAAGGATCGAATAGAACGCCCCGTGTTCGAGATAGCGGAACTGAGACAGCGTCCGGCGCTCCACCAGCATCACCGTCATCGACCGCACATACATCGCCCCGATGCCGAGGCCGATCGCGATCAGGAAGAGGTTGTGGGTCAGCGCGAAGGCGCCAATGACCCCGTCGAAGCTGAACGAGGCGTCGAGCACTTCGAGGTAGAGAAACGCGCCGAGCCCGCCCCGGGCCGCGGTTGCCGCCACTTGCTGGCGCGCATCGAGCACATGGCCCAGCACCTCGACGCCGAGAAAGGTCAGAAGCCCGCCGATCGCCGCCAGCAGGAACCGCGCCGTGTGGTGATCGGGAAGCACGGCCGCGAAGATCATCACCATGGCCAGCACCAGCGCGATCTCAAGCCCGCGGATCGACGCGCAGCGCCTCAGCTGGCATTCGAGGGTGCGGATCCAGTCGACCTCCTTGCCCTCGTCGATGAAGTAGTTGAGCGCCACCATCATCAGGAACGTGCCGCCGAAGGCCGCGATCGACAGATGCGCGTCGCCGATGATCCGGGCGTAGGCGTCGGGCCGGGTCGCGGCAAGCTGGATCGCCTGCCACGGTCCGATCCCCGCGGCGATCACGACGATGAGAAGCGGAAACACGATCCGCATTCCGAAAACCGCGATCAGGATGCCCCAGGTCAGGAACCGCCGCTGCCAGACCGGGTCCATCTCCTTCAGCTTGTTGGCGTTGACGATCGCGTTGTCGAAGGAGAGCGAGATTTCGAGGATCGCCAGAACCGCGCCGATCAGAAAGAAGCTTATGGCGCCGGCCAGGTCGTGGCTGTACCCCCAGCCAAGCCAGAAGGCGAGCGCGAGCCCCGCTGCGGTCACGAGAAAGGCCCAGCGGAAATAGTGGAAGGCGGCGTTCATCCGATGCTCCGTCCGCCGCCGGACCCGGTCCGGGCGACGCTTGGGGGTTGCTCGCGACATAGGGACGTTGGGCGCAAAGGACAAGCACTGCCCGCGAAACGCACGCGCTGTGACATGCTCCGGCGTTGTCTTCCAACAACAGCTCGCACTCCACGCCGCGACAAAGGCCGTGAAATGTCACCGCGCCGCCCAAATCGCGCCCGTTTTCGCGGCGATTGTCGGCGGCGTTGACCTTGGAGTGGACCATGGAATTTCTGACCCAGTTTTCGTTTGACGAGATTGCCGCGAGCCTCCTGGCCTGCCTCCTGATCCGCGAACTCCTGATCCTCGCCCTGCCCGACACCGTCGCCGGTCCCGGCGGCTGGCTCGTCGACACCGGCGAAGAAGAGGTCTGAGCCGCCGCCCTGCCCGACCAGCATTCCTAACCCCGGCCGTGCGGTGCCGGGTGGCCTTCGGCCGCGGAATATGGTTTTCCTGTCGGCGCGATGGAAGCCAAGGCGGCTTCAGGGACGAAAACAGGACCGCAAATGGAGCTCATTACCCCCGGCACCGGCGGCGAGCGCGATTTTCGCGCGGCCCTTGCGCGCTATGCGACCGGGGTGACGGTGGTCACGACAATGTCCGGGCGCGGACCCGTCGGCATCACGGCCAACAGCTTCACCTCTGTTTCGCTCGATCCGCCGCTGGTTCTCTGGTGTCCTGCCCGCGCCTCGGCGCGGTTTTCCGCCTTCACTGCGGCGGGCAATTACGCCATCCATGTCCTCGCCGCCGACCAGCTCGATCTGTGCCGCCGGTTCGCGCGCGCGGGCGACGATTTCTCGGGCCTTGCGGTGGAGGAGACACCCGAAGGCCTGCCACTCCTCAACGGTTGCCTCGCCCGCTTCGACTGCACCGCCCATGCCGCTCACGACGGCGGAGATCATGCCATTCTTGTCGGACGGGTGTTGCGCGCCTCCGTGCGCAAGGGCGAGCCGCTGCTCTTCTGGGACGGTCGATACGGCGACTTTCTCCATCACGGCTGACTGTCTCAGCCCCGGACGAACACCGCCAGATCGCCGATATCCGTGCCCGTCGGACCAGTCCGGTACGCGGCGCCAACCGCCTCCAGCGCTGCCCCCGCACCACCCCGCTCCAGCATCTGATCCGGGTCCGACCCGCGCTCGCCCAATCGCGAGAGCGTCGCGCTGTCGACGATCACGCCGGGCAGCCGCCCCCCGGGACCGCCGCCGTCACTCCCCGACAGCAGCAGGACCCACGGCCCCGGCAACCGCCGGTCGCGCGCCAGACAGGCGAAGCGCAGCGCGAGATCGGCATGGCGCGGGCCTGCGGCCCCCGCAACGAGCGGCGCGCGGAGCATCAGCACCTCGTCCCCGTCAGCGGGCAGGTCCCGCACTTCCTCCGCGTCGGGGTCCGGGCGCGACCATCCGAGTGACGGCTCCATGCCGAAGGCGACGGAGGCGCCCGCGCCAAGACCGGCCGCGACGGCATGGATGTCGTGGACAAGCTCCACCGGTTCGCCCGAGAGCGGCCGCGGGAAGGCCCGGGCCCCGGCCCCGGCCATCGCCGCAACCGACAATGCGTTCGCCCCGACCATCCGCATCCGCGGCTTCGGCGGTGACGCGAACATCGCTGCCGGCGCCGAGAGATGGCGGCGCACCGGCTCGGCCAGCCGGTCCCAGAGACCGTACAGCTCGACGAGCGCCCGCGCCGTGACGCGGCTGCCAATGGGACCGGCCAGCATCCCGCCAGCAATGCGGCGCGGATCGTCACCCTCGGCGGGATCCGCGAGGATCAGCGCCGTGACCTCCGCCGGCGCGGCCAGGGCGAGAAGGCCGCCCCCCTCGAAGCGCGAGAGCTGTTGATGGACCAGCGCCGCCTCGCTCGCCCCCGCTCCCGCCGCCCGCAGCATCCGGTCGAGCGCGCCGAGGTCGGCAAGCCTCAGACCGACCGCCGGCGCCGGCACCATTGCGGCGGCGCCGGCCGACAGGAGAACGACGACACGATCCTCGCCACCCAGTCGGCTGACCGCGGCCTCGACCGCCGCGGCGGCCCGCTCTCCGGCGGCATTGGGATCGGGCCAGCCCGCCAACATCAGGCGCGCGCCTTCCGGAACATCTTGATCCGCCGCATTCGTGACGATCAGCGTCTCGCAGGGACCCAGTCGGGCCAGCGCCGCCCCGGCCATGGCAGAGGCAAAGCGGCCAAGCGCCAGGATGAACATGCGACCGCCCGGCCCGGGCTCCGCGACCGGATTGGATGTCAGCACGCGCGACACCGCCGCCCACGGCGCCGCCGCCGCCAAACCGGCCGCCATCAATCGCCGCGCCTCGGCGCGCAGAATATCCAGATCGGTCCCCATCTGGGCGCAAAGCATTGCCGAAGTCCGGCCTTCCGTAAAGTCACCCGCCCCCCGCGCGGGCGGCCACCGGCGTAACTCCGCCGCAACGCCAAAACGCGATGGTTGGGCGCGAGGGCTGGCGCAGGCCCCGACTGTGGCCTATATTTGCCGAAAATGAGCGAAAGATCATGGCCCTGACCGAACCACAGCCCCACCTTGACGCGGACTCCGCGCCGCCCCACTGCGAAGTGGCGCCGGAGGAAATGTTGGCGCGCGCCGACGATGCTTCGACCTTGCTGAAAGCGCTAGCGCACGAGGGACGGCTGATGATCCTGTGCCACCTCTCGCGGGGCGAAAAGACGGTGACGGAGTTGGAGATCCTGCTGTCCTCGCGCCAAGCAGCGATCAGCCAGCAACTCGCAAGACTGCGTCTGGAAGGTTTGGTTTCGGCCCGCCGTGATGGAAAGGCGATCTTCTATTCCGTCGCCGACACGCGGGCCGAGCGACTGATCAGCGTGCTCTACGACATCTTTTGCAAGAACGACGCCCCTGCCGACTGATGCCCTCCTCGGGGGTGGTCCCGCTCAAAGTGGCGTGGCATGGGTGCCGTGGCTCATACCGAGGAACGGACCCCAACTCCGGCCTGTCCACTCACCAATGTCGGGTAAATGAGCAACTCCCCGTTGTTTTGACGGTTTCCGTAATTATTCAATCTACGCTCTGCCTCTGCTGATCGAATTCGATCTGGTTGCACCAGACCACGGCGGGCGCCTGTCCGCCACTAGCGGCGTGGGATCACTGCCGATAGTGGAAGGCGAACCATCGGCTGACGCCCGCCCTCGCCTGACAGCCGGGCTGCCAAGCATGTAGGCAGGCGATGATTGGGCCGATCGACCGGCAGACCAATCAGCGGGAAGGGGCAGTTCTTGTGCCCCTTGGCGGGCTCGCTTGTGTGGGGCTTCTGGTAGATCGGCATCAGGCGCACAAGCCGCATCAGCCACCATGCGCAGGAAGATATGGCACATGACGACTTCCCCGTTGACCCGAACGCTCGAACGGCCAGAGCATGTAATCAATGAGAAAATCGACGCATATGCTTACCCCGCGCTTATCCGAAGGTCAGGATTGGCAATGCAAGACATTCCAAGCGCTTGAATTAAATGGTGCCCCCAGAGAGACTCGAACTCCCGACCCTCTGATTACAAATCAGATGCTCTAC
>JBNKFC010000136.1:0-6341 GCA_050289105.1 Paracoccaceae bacterium
CGGGCGACTTCGCCAAGGCAATCGCGGCGGGCGCCTCTTGCGCGATGGTGGGGTCCGCCATCGCCGGAACCGACGAGAGCCCCGGCGAGGTCATTCTCTACCAGGGCCGCAGCTTCAAGAGCTATCGCGGTATGGGTTCGCTCGGTGCCATGGCGCGGGGGTCGGCCGACCGGTATTTCCAGAAGGATGCCGCCTCGGACAAGCTCGTGCCCGAGGGGATCGAGGGGCAGGTGCCCTACAAGGGCACTGCGGCTGCCGTCATCCACCAGCTCGTCGGTGGCCTCCGTGCGGCGATGGGCTACACCGGCAACCGGACGGTGGGCGAGATGCGCAAGAATTGCCGCTTTGTCCGCATCACCGGGGCAGGGCTCAAGGAAAGCCACGTTCACGACGTTCAGATCACGCGGGAAAGCCCGAACTACCGCGCAATTTGAGTCGGCTCGACGGCCCGCCCGGAGTGGCATCCTTGCGGTGCCGCACGGCGAAAATGCCGGGGTGATACGTCATGGCGTTATTCTGCGGCCCTTGTCAGCGCCGAGGGCATGACCGCAATCGGACCCTGACGTCACCCGATCTGGCGGCAGGTTTCGAAAACCGTCGCCACCTGCGGGGTGCCGTCGTTTGCCGTGGCGTGTTCTATGAAGGTTGGCAGGCCCGCGGGAATGACGGTGTCCGAACGCGCAACTCCCAGGAAGATGTGCTTCGATGTCGCCGGCTCGATAGGGAACCAGCACGGATCATCGAAAGTGCCGGCGTAGACGCCAACCGCATCCGGGAAACGTTCGAAGCTGAGCCAGAGCTTCGTGCCGCAGTACCCGCAAAAATGGACGTGGACCACTTTTCCGGATCCCGAAGACACCTGATCGTAAGTCTTTGGTGAGCCGGAGAGGACGACGAAGTCGTCGGCGCTGAAGATCGGTTCGACCATATAGGCGGAACCTGTGGCCTTTTGGCAGAACCGGCAGTGACAGACGGTCACTCGGCTTGGCATCGCATGGGTTGCGTAGCGGATACCCCCGCACAGACACCCGCCCTCGTTTCGCGTCATTGCCTTCTCCCTTTCCACTCAGGGCTGACTCTGGCGACTGGCCCGGAGCCAGCATGCCACATCAGGCGCGGCTTTGGTCGCCAGCCACCTTCAGCATTTGGTGACTGCTCGATGCAGAGCATCGCTGATGACTAGCACGTCTGTTCCCGGATTTCTCCAATCGCTGTCACGCATCCAGTCCGGACAGGAAACTGGTGAGGTTCGCGCCGAGATCGGGCTGGAGGTAGCCGCCCTCCTGCACGATCAGCATCGGCAGGCCAAGACTGGCGATTTTCGCGGCGATGCGGGCGAATCCCGCGGTCGTGACACGAAAGCCCTTGAAGGGATCGTTCTCATGCGCGTCGAGGCCGAGCGCCACGACGATGACATCCGGGCCGAACGCCCGGATCCGGGTCAGCGCGGTATCGAGCGCCTCCAGATAACCCGCATCGTCGGTCCCGCGCGGCAAGGGGAGGTTGAGGTTGTAGCCCAGCCCCTCACCCGCGCCCCGCTCCTCGGCATGCCCCCAGAAGAACGGGTAGAACCGGATGGGATCGGCATGGATCGAGACGGTCAGGACATCGCGCCGATTGTAGAAGATGCCTTGCGTGCCGTTGCCGTGATGAACATCGACATCGAGGATCGCGGGGCGAAGGCCGGCCCTCAGAAAGGCCTCGGCCGCGATGCCGGAATTGTTGAGAAAACAGAAGCCGCCGGCGAGGTCGCCGAAGGCATGGTGCCCCGGCGGACGCGACAGGGCATAGACCGCGCGCTCACCGGCCATCACCGCGTCCGCACCGGACAGCGCCGTCTGCGCCGACCAGTAGGCCGCCTCCCAGGTCCCGGCCGAGATCGGGCAGGAGGTGTCGGCCTGGTGAAACCCCGCCTGACCCGTCGCCGAACGCGGATATGAGGCGGTCCGGCGGTCGGGGTGGATGTTCGGGATCACCTCGTCCGACGCGCCCTCAATTCGGCTCCAGCGGGTGTGGATGGTTTCGAGGAAGACGAGGTATTCCGGCGAGTGGAGCGCCGCGATAGGTCCCAGCCCGTGATCTGTTGGGGCCTCGAACCGGCACCCGGCCGCCTCGGCGCCGGCGCGCAGCACCTCGATCCGGGCGGGTTGCTCGGGATTGGGCAGGCGGTTGCCGTTCGCCATGAACATCTTCGGGTCGTGCACCCGTTGTCTTTCGTCCAATACCGCCTTCATGTCCTGTCTCCGATTGCCCCAAGCGCCGCGCCTTCGAGGATCATCCCGACCTCGCCGGTCCGCGCGGCAAATCCCATCCGCTCGTAGAATGCCACCGCGCGCGGATTGTCCGCGTAGACGGCGAGCCGGATGAACCCCGCCCCCCAGCGCGCCGCCGCTTCGTCGCGAACCGCCGCGAGGAGACGCGGGCCGAGCTGTAATCCGCGCACCGACTGCGCCACCCAGAGGTCCGAGACATAGGCCCCGGCACAGGCACGTGTCGTCGAATAGATGGGCGAGAAGACCGCGACCCCGACGACAGTGCCTTCCCGGAGTGCCAGCAGCGCCCGAAAGGCCGGATCAGGGCCGAAGCCTGACCTGGTGATATCGGCGTCGGACGCCCCGTGGCAGTCCCCGAGATCGTCGGACAACGATCGGAGCGCCGCGTTCAACCGTCCGGCATCCGCCGCTTCGGCCAGCCGGATCGTGACCTTCGCAACCATTCAGAACCCCACCGCGTCCGCACCCTTGAGGCCGAGCATCCGCCTTGCCTCGTCCGGCGTCGCGACGGTACGTCCGAGCGCCTCGACGAGGCCGCGGACCTTTTCCACCTGCTCGGCGTTCGATCGGGCCAGCACGCCCTTTGAGATGTAAAGGTTGTCCTCCAGCCCGACGCGCACATGCCCGCCCATCGCCGCCGCCTTTTCCGCCATTGGCATCTGTTGGCGCCCCGCCGCGAGGACGGAGAACATGTAGTCCTCGCCGAAAAGCCGGTCGGCGGTAGCCTTGAGGTGATCGAGATGTTCAGGCTCCGCCGCGATGCCGCCAAGGACGCCCATCACGAACTGGAGGAAGATCGGGCCCTCGACCAATCCCCGGTCGACAAAGTGCTTCAGCATGTAGAGATGGCTCACATCGTAGCATTCGAACTCGAACCGAGCGCCGCGCTCCTGGCCCATCCGGCGCAAAACGCCTTCGATGTCGCGCGGCGTGTTCTTGAAGACGAGGTCGTCGGAATTGCGCAGGAACGGCTCTTCCCAGTCGTGCAGCCATTCGGTCCGCTTGCCCAGCATCGGGTAGAGGGCGAAGTTCATGCTGCCCATGTTGAGCGAGCACATTTCCGGCCGCAGGGCGAGGGGCGCGGCCAGCCGGTCGTCGAGCGTCATCACCGCGCTGCCGCCGGTCGTCAGGTTGACGATGGCGTCGCATCCGGCACGGATCGTCGGCAGGAAGGCCCGGTAATGCTCGACGGCCGCAGAGGGGCGCCCCGTCTGTGGATCGCGGGCGTGCAGGTGCAGGATCGCCGCGCCTGCCTGCGCCGCGCCGATCGCCTGAGAAGCGATGTCTTCGGCCGTCACCGGAAGATGGGGCGACATCGACGGCGTGTGGATCGAACCGGTGATGGCGCAGGTGATGATGATCTTCGACATGGCCTCAGGCGCTTTGCTTCAACGCCGGCTCGACCCGTTCGGCGAAGCGGTCGAGGGCAGAGGTGAGCATCGTCATGATCTCCTCCACCTGATCGGCGGTCGTGATCATCGGCGGGCAGACGAGGAAGTGATCGCCCTCCGTCCCGTCGCGGGTGCGGCGCGAATAGATGATGAGACCTTCCTGGTAGGCCAGCTCGACCAGCTCCGAATGCGCGTTGAGCGCCTTCGGCAGGGGGCGCATCGATTGGCGGTCCTCGACCAGTTCGAACACGAGGAGCAGCCCCTTGCCGCGCACGTCGCCGATGAAGGGGTAACGCTGCATCAGGGCGCCAAGCCGGGATTTCAGGAGATCGCCGGTCGCGGCGGCGTTCTCCATCATCCCGCCGGCCTCGATTTCCTCCAGCACCGCAAGGCCGGCCGCACAGGCGAGCGGATTGCCGGCATAGGTGTGCCCGTGCATGAAGCCGCCGGCCTTCAGCACCGGATCGACGATGCGATCATGGGCGATCATCGCGCCCAAGGGGGCGTAGCCTGCACCGAAGCCCTTCGAGATCGCGATGATGTCCGGGGCCACACCCCAGTGATCGGCGCCGAGGAAGCGTCCGGTGCGTCCGCCGCCCGACATCACCTCGTCATGGATGAGAAGCACGCCGTGGCGGTCGCAGATCTCGCGCACCGCCTGCATGTAGCCCGCCGGCGGCACCAGCGCGCCGGTGGAGGCTCCGCCCACGGGTTCGTGGATGAAGGCCAGCACCGTCTCGGGGCCTTCTTCAAGGATCTTCGCCTCCAGCATTGCCGCGTAATGGGCGCCGGTCGCGGGATCGTCGAGGTCGAGCCCGTCGAGATAGGCGCGTGGCGCCGGGATCTTCGGCATCGCCTGCATCATCGGCTCGAACGGCCGGGTGAGCGGCGTGTAGCTTGTCAGCGCCAGAGCACCGAGGGTGGAGCCGTGATAGGACGGCGCGCGCGAGATCACCTTCCAGCGCGTGGATTGTCCAATCGTGACAGCGTATTGCCGGGCGATCTTGATGGCGCTTTCGACGGCCTCCGAACCACCGGAGACGAAGAACACCTTTTCCATTCCTTCGGGCGTCAGCGCGGCAACCTTCGCGGCCAGGTTCTCGCTCGGCTCGGTCTCGAAATGCAGGCGGTAACCGAACGTGGACTTTTCCATCTGCCGGCGCATGGCATCGAGGACGCGCGGGTTCGAATGGCCGATATTCGACACCATCGCGCCCGAGGAGCCGTCGATGTAACGTTTGCCGTCGACATCCCACATGTAGATGCCGCGCGCTTCGGCAAGCACCGGGCGGCGGCTGTCAGTCTGGTAGAAGAGATGGCTCTTGGTCGTCATGTCCGGGGCTCCGAGGGCAGGGCGGCGCAGTCGCGGGCGCGGAAGCGCACCGAGACGGGGGCCCCGATGGGCAAGGGGTGGGTGTCGATCATGTTGATGGCCTGTAATGCGTGCCGACCGACGCGCAGGAAATAGCGGGCCGACTGGCCCTGATAATCCACGGTCTCCACGGTGCCCGCAACGGAATATCGATCATCCGGTGCGCTGTCGGCGGGCCGGACGTCGAGTTTTTCGGCCCGGATCACCAGCCGCGCCGGCCCGGCGCCCGCGATCCGGGGCGCACGGTCACGCGGTACGGCGATTTCCGGCAGGTCGGGGACGTCGAGCGCCACATCGCCACCGTCGATGCCCGTGCAGGTGCCCGAAAGGATGTTCGAAGCGCCAAGGAACGTCGCCACGAATTCGCTTGCCGGCGTGTTATAGACTTCTTCCGGCGCGCCCATCTGCTCCACCCGGCCCTTCGACATGACGATGATCTTGTCGGACATCGCCAAGGCTTCGGTCTGGTCATGGGTGACGAAAACTGTCGTCACGCCAATGCGTTGCTGGATCTTCTTCAACTCGACCCGCATATCCTCGCGCAGGTTCGCGTCAAGTGCGGAGAGCGGTTCGTCCAGAAGCAGAACGTCGGGCTCGATCACGATGGCGCGGGCAAGGGCGACGCGCTGCTGCTGGCCGCCGGACAGTTCCTTTGGATAGCGCCCGCCGAGATCGGGAAGCTGCACCAGGTCCAGCGCCTCGGCCACGCGGCGGCGGATCTCGTCTTTGCCGACATTGCGGTAGCGCAGGCCGAAAGCGACGTTGTCGGCCACGGTCCGGTGCGGGAAGAGCGCGTAGTTCTGGAAAACGAGCCCGAGGTTCCTCCGGTGGATCGGGACGTCGTTCACCCGCTTGCCGCCGATGGAGATGTCGCCCTCGCTCGGGTCGAGAAGCCCGGCGATCATGCGCAAGGTCGTCGTCTTGCCGCAGCCCGACGGGCCGAGGAGGGTGACAAAGCTGCCTTGAGGAATGTCGAGCGACATCCGGTGGACGGCGGTGAAATCGCCGAAGCGCTTGACGATATCGGTCAGGGTGACGGCGCTCACGGGGCCTCTCCTCGGGGCTGGGGCGCCCGGCCCCGTTTGGGGACCGGGCTCATCGGTCTCAGTAGCCGCGCTGGACGCGGGAGAAGGTCTCAGACCACTCGGCCTCGTTGCCGTTCCAATAGCCCGGGTCGGCGAAGGTGAGGCCCGACAGCGTGCCGGTCGGGTCGAAGGCCGGCAGCGTCGGGATCTTGGCGCCGAGATCCACCTTGGTCGGGTCGAGCGCGGGCGGGTAGTTCTGCCCTTCGGCCACGGCGATCGA
>JBNKFC010000137.1:0-1647 GCA_050289105.1 Paracoccaceae bacterium
CGCCCGCGCGATGGCCCGCTATATGGCGGCCGAGATGTGTTCGGGTTTTGGCGCGCTTCGCGGAGATTGCGCCATGAACCTGCTGCTGAGCTACGAGGACAGCACACCGCGGGCGGAGGTTCTTACCGACCTCGCCCGGATTGAACTCATCTGGGCCCGCGCACGCGACCTGTTCGGCGCGGAGGGCCCGTGGCTCTTTGGCCGCTACACGGCGGCCGATGCGTTCTTCGCCCCGGTGGCGACGCGGATCGCCACCTACAACCTGCCTGTTTCGGACGCCGCAATGGCCTATGTGAACGCGCATCTCGCCGATCCCTCCTTCCGCCGCTGGCGGGCCATGGGCAAGGCGCAGAACCTGATCCAGCCGAGTTACGCCAAGCCCTATGCTGAACGGCCGTGGCCCGGCCCGGTGCCGCTCGCCGCAAAAATCGCCGATGGCCCGTCGGAGAACGGGACCTGTCCCTATTCCGGCGGTCCAGTGACCGACTTCCTCGCGTTGGACGGCAAGGTCTGGGGTTTCTGCAACCCGTTCTGCCGCGACAAGACGCTGGCCGACCCTGAGGCGTGGCCCGCCTTCATGGCAATGGCGGCGCGTTAACCATTCCTAAACCACGTCTCCGTTAGCCGTTAACCAGATTGAAGGGGACGGCTCATGGTCGCGCGCACTTATACGGTGGCTTTCGAAGGCGTGGAGGCGCGCATCGTCGAGGTGCAATGCTCGGTCGCCGCCGGAATGCCCGCCTTCGCCGTCGTCGGCCTGCCCGACAAGGCGGTCAGCGAAGCGCGCGACCGGGTGCGGGCGGCGCTGACGGCGATGTCGATCGCACTGCCATCGAAACGGATCACGGTGAACCTCTCGCCCGCAGACCTGCCGAAAGAGGGCTCGCATTTCGATCTGCCCATCGCGCTGGCGCTCTTGGCCGCCATCGACATCCTGCCGCGCGAAGACGTGGAGGCGACAGTGGCTTTGGGGGAACTGTCGCTCGACGGGCGACTGGTGCCCGTCATCGGCGCGCTGCCCGCCGCGATGGCGGCGGCCGAGGAGGAGCGCACCCTGCTCTGCCCGAAAGCCTGCGGGCCGGAGGCCGCCTGGGTCGGGGCGACGCCGGTCATCGCGGCGGGGACGCTGGCCGATGTGCTGCGCCACTATACCGGTCAGTCGCCGATCACACCCGCCACGCCCGGCGAGGTGACGCGTGACGAGACCGCCCGCGACCTGCGGGACGTGAAAGGACAGGAACGCGCCAAACGCGCGCTTGAGATCGCAGCGGCAGGGCGGCATCACCTGTTGTTGGTCGGCTCGCCGGGGTCCGGTAAATCCATGCTGGCCGCCCGAATCCCCGGTATCCTGCCACCGCTTTCCCCGGCCGAAGCGCTTGAGACGTCGATGATCCATTCGCTCTCGGGGCTCTTGGACGAAGGCGGGATCAACCGCGAACGGCCCTTCCGCGAACCCCATCACACCGCCTCGATGGCCGCCATCGTCGGTGGTGGACGCAGCGCAAAACCCGGCGAAATCAGCCTCGCGCACAACGGGGTCCTGTTCATGGATGAATTTCCCGAATTCCCGCGCACCGTGCTGGAAACCCTGCGCCAGCCGATTGAAACCGGCGAAGTCGTTGTGGCCCGCGCAAACGCCCATGTCCG
>JBNKFC010000138.1:0-5322 GCA_050289105.1 Paracoccaceae bacterium
GTCGAGGTCCATCTCGGCGCGCTCGACGCCCCGAACCAGTTCCTGCCGACCTACGAGAACTGGACGATCCGCCGCGAGCACTGGCTGCCGCCCTTCCCGCTCCGTCACAGCTACAAGCGCGACCGCGAGAGCGCGGGCCGCTCCGACGACTAGGCCGCGCAGACCCCGCCCCGACGGCGCCCTTTATTCCCGGATCACCACCAGCGTCTCGGCCAGCCCAACCTCGGCAACCGCGCCGAAGAGCACCTCGGCATTCTCAGGCGCAAGCCGGATGCAGCCGGCCGAGGCGGGTGCGCCGAGCGCCTCCACCGCCGTCGTCCCGTGGATCGCGTAATTGCCGGAAAAGAAGATCGACCACGGCATCGGCGCCCAGTCGTAGAGGGTCGAGTAATGCACGCGCTTCATCAGGTAGGGCACGAATTCCCCAATGGGCGTGCACTTGCCCTCGCGGGCGGTCGAAACGGGCCAGACATGGATCTGCTCGCCCTCGCGGCGCACGGTCATCGCCTGGTCCGACAGGTCCACCTCGATCCGCAGGGCCTCGGCCGCCGCCGCGCCGGGCCAGAGCATCGCCAGAACAAACACCATTGCCTTCCTGCGGCGATGCTCGCGCGGATCGGCGGCCGGCGACATGGGGCTCAGACCCCCGCCGCCCTCTTGAACGCCTCCCGGACCGGGCATAGATTCCGCCACGCAGGCGCGGCGTTCGGCAAGGTCCGGCCCCGCCATGCTGCCCATCGGGATCATCGCCCTGTCCCAGCGGACAGGCTCCCCTGACACCCCCCTGAGCATCGGACCGTCCGGCATCGGCCGGGCGGAACTCACGCGGAAAGGGAAGATCATGTCCAAGGAAAAAAGTCGCGGCAACAAGGAAGCCAAGAAGCCGAAGAAGGAAAAGCAGAAGGTGCTCGCCACCGCGAATTCCGGCGCGGCCAAGGCCGATACCGTGATCGCCGGCAAGAAGGTCAGATAAGATCGCGCGGGGACGGGTCCGCGCCCCGGCACGGGCCCGCGCCCTTTCGCCTCACCCTCTCGCGCCGGCCGCCTCGCGCCCCCATATCGGGGGGACGCAGAAGGAGGCCCCAATGTCCTATACGATCGACCGTCTCATCCCCGACACCAGCTTCGACGAGGCGGATGCCCGCACCCGCGCCGCGCTTGCCGCGAAGGGTTTCGGTGTGCTGACGGAAATCGACGTCGCGGCCACGATGAAGAAGAAACTCGACCGCGACATGGGCCCCTACCGCATCCTCGGCGCCTGCAATCCCACCATGGCGTGGGAGGCCATCGGCATGGAACCCCGCGTCGGCGCGATGCTGCCCTGCAACGTGATCCTGCGTCAGGTCAACGGCGGGGTGGAGGTCAGCGCGATCGACCCCGTCGCCTCGATGGCGGCGATCGACAATGCCGACCTGAAGGCGGTCGCGCATCAGGTGCGCGACATGTTGGCCGAGGTCGTCGCGTCGATCTGACCCGGCGACGCGGCACCGCTCTGCCCCGGCAGGCCGGCTGCGGACGGGGTATGAGCGGTCAGCCCGGCGACCAGACCTGCGGCACCGTGGCCTGAAAGCTGGGCCGATCCTCAAGCGCCCGGACGATTGACCAGAGCCGTTCCCGGCCTTCCCATTCCGGGCCACCGCGCGCTTGCGACCAGAGAAGCAGGCAGGCCGCCGCCACGCCGGGCAGCGTCACACCCGGGCGCAACCGCCCGGCGCCGGCGTGATCCTCCAGCCAGTCAAGTGTCCCTGCGAAGCGCCGAAGGTGGCGTTCGCCAAGATCATAGCCGATATGGTTCGTCGCCACGGGGCGCAGTCCGCACCAGTCCTGATAGAACGCCGCAACCATCGCATCCCCGGCCTGAAGTGTGGTCAGCAGCATCTGCCGCTCGTCCTCCGGACGGTATCCATCGTCAGGCCGCCCGGCCATGTCCCAAAGCCGCTCAAGGATCAGAAAGGTCGGAAAGAGCGCCTTGCCCCCCTCGACGAGGGCCGGAACCTGACCGAGCGGATTGAGCCGGAAGAGATCATCGGGCGGAGGGAAGCTCCATTCCACCGGCGTGATCGGCAAGGACCATTCGGAAATCAGGACCCGCGCCATCCGCGCATAGGGCGACCCCGGAAAGTAGGAAAGTTCTGCTGCCGTCAACTTGCCCTCTCCGGCCGACGCATCCTCTTAGTTTTGCAGACGTTTCACGTAGTTCGCGAGCGCAATCAGGTTGACCGGCGTCGGCGTTGCGATGCCGTCGCCCGTGTCGAACATCACGAGCGGGCCTTCCTGAAGGGCGACCCCAAGTTCCGGCATAACCGAAGAGCGGTCGCCGCGCCGCGTATACCCGTCGATGGTGGACATGACCTGCACCATCGGGAAAGTGCCACCGTTGCGGGCCGCGATCGTGGTGAGGTCCGCCGGCATCTTGCCGAGCCCCTCCGCCGCCGGCCCGTCGCCCCTGCCGCTATCGCCGTGGCAGGATGCGCAGTAGTCGGTGAAGAGCGCCCGGCCCGAGACCTGGCGTTCCGGCGCGCAGGCGACAAGCAACACCGCCGCCACGACACTCGTTGCGAAAATCCTGATCATCTCGGCCTCCTGCGCTTTTTTCCCACTTTGCCCCGGCGCGGGCGGCGCTGCAACCGGCTCACTCCGCCGTCTGGATCGAGGCAAGGTAGTCGGTAACCGCCAGAACCCGGGCGGACGTGATCACCGGGCTGCCATCGGGTGCGTCCGCCGCCGTCGCGTCGCCGGAAAAGAGCGCCCCGAAAAGCGGCATCGGCCCGCCATGGCCTCGCAGCCCGGTGCGGCCGTCGATGATGTGGACAACCTTCAGCCAGGGAAACTCGCCGCCATTGCGCGCGGCAATCCGGGTCAGGTCCGGCACCGGGATGCTGATCAGGTCGACCATCGGACCGTCGCCCTTCGCTTCGGGTCCGTGGCAGGCGGCACAGGCGCCGTGATAGGTGTCGCGGCCAAGGAGAAGATCGTCGGTGGCAAAGGCCGGACTGGCGGCAAGAAGCAGAAAAAGGACGGGTTTCAACATGGGAACCTCCGGTTCGCGTGGCGCCATCCTGCGCCGGGATATGGATGTGTCGCCTTGATCCGGATCAGATCGCGCCGGCAAGCGACAGAACGCTCTGCCAGAGAGGATCGGGCACCTCGGCCGCATCCCCGCCCTTGATCCGTGCGCCGGGCAGTCTCGCGCCCTCATCCGCGGCGATGGCCTCGGCCAGCCGGGCGAAGCGGGCGGCGAAATCGGGCGAGGTCGCCGGGTCAATGAGGATGTAGAACTGGCCTAGGTCGTGCGGCGGGCCCTCGGGCGCCTTCAGCGGCGTCACGTCGAGCGAGTTGAGGCCGCCCGTCATCCCCGCAGCCAGAAGCTCGGCCATCAGGCCAAAGCCCCAGCCCTTGTGGCCGCCGGACGACAGAAGCGCGCCCGAGAGCGCCGCCTCGGGGTCGGTGGTCGGATTGCCCGTCGCGTCGACCGCCCAGCCGAACGGGATCTTTTCGCCCGCCGCCTTGGCCATGGTGATCTTGCCGAGCGCCACGGCGGAGGTGGAGAAATCGAACTGCATCGCGATACCGCCCGCCGCGTCCGGCACCGAAAACGCGATCGGGTTCGTGCCGATCACCCGCGCCTTGCCGCCAGGCGGGGCGACAATGGGCGTCGCGTTGGTGAAGCCGATGGCGATCAGCCCCTTGCGCGCGATCTGCTCGGTGAAATAGCCGAGCGAGGTGCAGGTATGGGCATGGCCCACCGCCAGCGTCGCCGTGCCGTTCTCCCGCGCCGCCACAAGCGCTTCGGACAGCGCCCGCGCGAAGGCCGGCTGGGCGAAACCAATGCGCGCATCGACCCGAACCACACCAGGGCGCGGGCGGCTCACGACAGGTTCAACGTCGCCCTTGACCCGGCCAGTGCGAAGCTGCTGGCAGTAGCTTTCGAGGTAGTAGAGCCCACATATCACGTTGCCAGTCGCCTCGGCCCGGCCGACCGCACGCGCGACCTCCGCCGCGATCCACTCTGCCGCGCCATGCCGCACCAGCGCGGCCTTCGAGCGATCTTCGATCTCGGCGATGCTGATCTGCGGCATGGACGTCCTCTCTGCTTAGTGAAGCGTTCCGTTATCGAGGTGCACCACGCGGTCCATCCGCGCGGCAAGCTCAAGATTGTGGGTGGCGATGAGCGCCGATAGGCCCGTATCGCGCACCAGATCCATCAGCGTCGCGAAGACCTGATCGGCGGTCGCGGGGTCGAGGTTGCCGGTCGGCTCGTCCGCCAGCAACAGCTTCGGCGCGTTGGCAAGCGCGCGGCAGAAGGCGACACGCTGCTGTTCGCCGCCCGACAGCTCCGCCGGCCGGTGAGCCGCGCGGGCGGCGATGCCGACGCGGGTCAGAAGCTCCCGCGCCCTTGCCTCGGCCGCAGCCTTCGGCACGGCATTGGCGAGCTGCGGCAGCACGATGTTTTCAAGCGCCGAGAATTCTGGCAGCAGATGATGGAACTGGTAGACGAAGCCCACCTCACTCCGCCGTACTTCCGTCCGGGCGCGGTCCGACAGGCCGGTCACCTCGCGCCCAGAGATCGCCACCGTGCCGGCATCGGCGGTATCGAGCAGCCCGGCGATATGAAGAAGCGTCGACTTGCCCGCGCCCGACGGCGCGACAAGCGCCACGACCTCACCGCGCCTGACCGACAGATCGAGGCTTGAGAGCACCCGCACCTCTCCCGGCGTGCCCTTCAGGTAGGACTTCGCGATGCCCGTGAGGTCGAGAACCGTGTCACTCATAGCGAAGCGCCTCCACCGGGTTCATCCGCGCCGCCCGGCGGGCGGGGAAGATGGTGACGACGAACGAAAGGACGAGCGAGAGCCCGACCGCTCGGCCCACATCCCAGGCCCGCAACTCCGCCGGCAGACGGTAGATGCCCCGGATCGACGGGTCCCAGGCGCCGCCGCCGGACAGGTAGTTCACCGCCGACATGATCCCGTCGATGTTCCACGCGACGAGGCAGCCGAGGATCACACCGGCCACGGTGCCGATCACGCCGGTGAACGCGCCGCAGAGGAAGAAGACCCTGAGGACGGAACCTTCAGTCAGTCCCATCGTCCGCAAAATGCCGATGTCGCGGCCCTTGTTCTTCACAAGCATCACCAACCCGGAGGTGATGTTCATCGCCGCGATGAGGACGAGGATCGCGAGGATGACGAACATCACGTCATCCTCGATTGACAGCGCGTTGAGGAACGCGCCCGACGCGTCCCGCCACCTCCACAGGAGCGTGCCGGCACCTGCCACACCTAGAAGCGGCCCCGTGTAATCATCGACGGCCTCGGGATC
>JBNKFC010000139.1:0-2525 GCA_050289105.1 Paracoccaceae bacterium
CGCAAGCCTGAATCAGCGTGAGGCTCGGATCGACCTCGACCTCGATACCGTCGATGATGATCGTGCGGAGGTTGGACATCAGTTATTCTCCGTGGAAACGATTGGGCCGGGCGTTTCCACCGGCGGCCAGGCCATGAAGGCCAGAACGAGAAGCGGCGCGAGCGAGAGCAGCGCCGAGATGAGGAACACGCCGATCATCGGCCCACCGCCCATAACCAGCGAGGCGACAAGGACACGCGTCAGAACCGCGCCGAGCACAGGCGCCGCGCAGACGAACATGACCGGCCCCCGGAACCCCGCCTTCTGGAAGACGATGACATAGAGGACCGAGGCGATGACGGGGCCGAGGAAGGAGAGGATCATCATGCCGCCCACCTCCATTCAAGGGATAAGGGGCTGCGCAGCCGACGATGACTGAACCGAACTTGGGCACTTTGAGGGAATTGAGACATCAATCGACCCTCACCAGAAAGCGGCCCACGCGGTCCTTGGTTCCAGCGACGTCTCGGGCGAAGCGGCAAAGCGTGTTCGGTTCGTCGAACCTGACGCCGCGCTCGGCAAGACGCGCATCCATCAGCGCGTACATCTCCTCGCGCGGGACCTGCCGTGTGACGTTGTAGAGCGCGGACTTGGAGTGACCTTCCGCGATCAGGGTGCGGATCCCTTCGATGATAAACGCCTGGGTCTCCTGCGGTCCGCGGCGACGGACCTCCTTGGGGCAGATTTCAGCGATGTCGTCGGCCGTAAGGATATCGGCAATGGATCGGGCAGAACTCGTCTCTGCACGAGCCGGCAGGGCGAGTGCCGCCGCAACCGCAATCATGAGCGCGGAAAGCCGCCAGACCGCTGGCGCGCCTCGTCCCGCTTCATGGTTACCTTCTACCCGCATGTGCCTCGTTTATCCTTCCGTACTCGCGAGGATCCCAGCCTCACCTGCCCGCACTTGCACTTATTCCGCCGCCATCGCGCCCATGCGCCCGGTCTTCTTCGCCTTGATCCGGTCCTCGATCTCTTCGCGGTAGTGCCGGATGAGGCCCTGGATCGGCCAGGCGGCGGCGTCGCCGAGCGCGCAAATCGTGTGGCCCTCGACCTGCTTGGTGACCGAAAGGAGCATGTCGATCTCCTCGACCTCCGCCTCTCCCGTCACCAGCCGCTCCATCACCCGCATCATCCAGCCGGTGCCCTCCCGGCATGGCGTGCACTGGCCGCAGCTTTCGTGCTTGAAGAACTTGGAAAGCCGCCAGACCGCCTTGATGACGTCGGTCGACTGGTCCATCACGATCATGCAGGCGGTGCCGAAGGAGCTCTTGAGCTCCCGCATCCCGTCGTAATCCATGATCGCGTCCTCGCAGAGCTCGGCCGGCAGGATCGGACAGGACGCCCCGCCGGGGATCACCGCCTTGAGGTTCTTCCAGCCGCCGCGCACGCCGCCGCCATGCTTCTCGATCAGCTCCTTCATGGAGATCGACATCGATTCCTCGATGACGCAGGGCGTGTTCACGTGGCCCGACATCGCGAAGAGCTTGACGCCGGTATTGTTTGGCCGGCCGAAGGAGGCATACCACTCCGCCCCCCGGCGCAGGATCGCGGGGACGACGGCGATGGACTCGACGTTGTTGACCGTGGTCGGGCAGCCGTACAGGCCCGCCCCCGCCGGGAACGGCGGCTTCATGCGCGGCATGCCCTTGCGGCCTTCGAGGCTTTCCAGAAGCGCCGTCTCCTCGCCGCAGATATAGGCGCCCGCGCCGTGGTGCAGGTAAAGGTCGAAGTCGAAGCCCGACTTGCAGGCGTTCTTGCCGATCAGCCCTGCGTCATAAGCCTCGTCGATCGCGGCCTGAAGCGCCTCGCGCTCGCGGATATATTCGCCGCGGATATAGATGTAGCAGGCATTGGCACCCATCGCGAATGAGGCGATCAGGCAGCCCTCGACCAGCGTATGCGGATCGTGGCGCATGATCTCGCGGTCCTTGCAGGTCGCGGGTTCGGATTCGTCGGCGTTGACCACCAGATAGGCGGGCCTTCCGTCCGACTGCTTGGGCATGAACGACCACTTTAGGCCGGTCGGAAAGCCCGCGCCGCCCCGTCCGCGAAGGCCGGACGCCTTCACCTGCTCGATGATCCAGTCGCGGCCCTTGGCGAGGATCCCCGCCGTCCCGTCCCACTGCCCGCGCTTCTTCGCGCCGGCGAGCGAGCGGTCGTGCATCCCGTAGAGGTTGGTAAAGATCCGGTCCTGATCTTTCAGCATTCCTTGGTCCTCATTTCCCCTGGCCTTGCCCACGCCGCCAGATCCGCCAGGTTACGACCAGCGCCCAAAAGAACGCGGCCAGTGCGGCAAGGTCGAAGAGGAAGACATACCGGGCATCCCAGCCTTCCTTCCCACCCAGCCATTGCGCCCCGAGCCAGAGGAGCATCGTCGCGGCAATCACCACCGCCACCATCCGCGCCTCGCGCGCGAGGCTTTTGTCTTTCGGCTCAGGTCTCGTCATTCACGCCTCAGTACACGTCCCCCTTGGCGACGCGCGCCG
>JBNKFC010000140.1:0-3434 GCA_050289105.1 Paracoccaceae bacterium
CGCGCTCTGGCCGCTGGCGCGGACGCGGGAGGTCCGGGCGGCCGCGCTTTTCCGCGACCTCGGCGCCGGGCGGCGGGTCTGGCCGGGCTGGATCCTGTCGGCCGTGCTTGCCGGGATCGCTGGGCTGCTGGTCGCAGTTGCGGTCGGATTCTCGGGTGTGCCGCAACTTGCCTTCGGCACGCTTGGTGGGATCGTCGCGGCGCTCATCGTGCTGACGGCGGCGGCTTTGGGGTTGCGCTGGCTGGCGCGCCGCCTCGGGCACCGGGCGCGGGGGCGGCCGGCCTTGCGGCTGGCCCTCTCGGCCATTGGCAGCCCGCGCGAAGAAGCGACGGCGGTGATCCTGTCGCTGGGGCTTGGCCTGTCGGTTCTGGCGGCGGTCGGACAGATCGACACCAACCTGCGCGCCTCGATCGACCGTGACCTGCCGGAAGTGGCGCCGTCGTTCTTCTTCGTGGACATCCAGCCCGATCAGATCGACGGCTTCCTGACCCGCGTCGAGGGCGATCCGGCGGTGAGCCGGGTCGACACCGCGCCGATGCTGCGCGGGGTGCTGACGAAGATCAACGGACGCGACGCCCGCGAGGTGGCAGGCGACCACTGGGTCGTGAAGGGCGACAGGGGACTGACCTATTCCGCCCTGCCGCCGCCGCGGACGAAGATCGTCGAAGGGCAATGGTGGCCCGAGGATTATGCCGGGCCGCCGCAGATGTCCTTCGCGCGGGACGAAGCCGAGGAAATCGGGCTGAAGCTGCATGACAAGGTGACGGTGAACGTGCTCGGCCGCGATATCGAGGCCGAGATCACCTCGTTCCGCGAGGTGGATTTCGGCACGGCGGGGATCGGCTTCGTCATGGCGATGAACCCGGCCGCCCTTTCGGGCGCGCCCCATAGCTGGATCGCGACCGTCTATGCCAAGGCGGAGGCCGAGGCGGCGATCCTGCGGGATCTGGCGACCGCTTATCCGAACATCACCGCGATCCGGGTGAAGGACGCGATCGAACGGGTGAGCGAGGCCTTGGCCGCCATCGCCCGGGCCACCGCGATTGCCGCCGGGGTGACGCTGCTGACCGGAGTCGTGGTGCTGATCGGCGCCGCTGCGGCCGGCGAGCGGGCGCGGGTCTACGAGGCGGCCGTGCTGAAGACCCTGGGCGCCACGCGGGCGACGGTCCTGGCAAGCTTCGCCCTCCGCTCGGCCCTGATGGGGGCCGCGGCGGGGGCGGTCGCGGTCGCCTTCGGCGCAGGGGCGGGCTGGGCGGTGATGACCTTCGTGATGGACGGAACGTTCCGGTTCGAGCCGGTCTCGGCCGTGGCGATCGTCACTGGCGGGGCGCTGGCGACATTGGTCGCGGGGCTTCTCTTCGCGCTGAGGCCGCTCGCGGCGCGGCCGGCGCGGGTTCTCAGGGCGCGGGACTGACGGACGGGCCGGGGGTTCCACCCCCGGACCCCCGGGGTCTTCCGGCAACGAAGAAGCCGGGGATCAGTCTTGCGTGCGCCATGGGCCGGCGCGGCGGAGCCGGAGAGCGTTGGTGACGACGAAGACCGAGGAGAGCGCCATCGCGCCGGCGGCGAGCATCGGTGACAGCAGCATCCCGTTCAGCGGATAGAGCGCGCCGGCTGCGACCGGGATCAGGATCACGTTGTAGCCGAACGCCCAGAAGAGGTTCTGGCGGATGTTCCGCATCGTCGCGCGCGAGAGCCGCACTGCGTCTGCCACGGCGGCCGGATCGCCGGTCATCAGCACCACCTCGGCCGCCTCGATCGCGACATCGGTGCCCGTGCCCATCGCGATGCCGATATCGGCGGCGGCGAGCGCGGGGGCGTCGTTGATCCCGTCGCCGGCAAAGGCGGTGGTGCCCTCGGCTTTCATGGCGGCCAGCGCCGCGACCTTGCCATCCGGCAGGACCTCGGCCTCGACATGATCGATCCCGATGGATTTCGCGATGGCTTTGGCCGTCGCGCGCGTATCGCCGGAAATCATCGCGGTTTTCACGCCCATCGCATGAAGCGCGGTGATGGCGGCCTTCGCGGTGGGTTTCAGCGGATCGGAGACTGCGAGGACGGCCGCGGCCCTGCCGTCGATGGCGATCAGGACCGGGGTCTTCGCCTCGGCCGAGAGGCGGCTCGCGTGCTCCGCGAGGGGGGCCGGGTCGATCCCGGCCTCGCTCAGGGCGCGCGTGTTGCCGATGAGGATCCTCTGGCCCGCGACCTCGGCCGTGACACCGCGTCCGGGCAGGGCCTTTACGGAAACCGCATCCGGAGGGGTCAGGCCGCGCGCCTCGGCCTCGGCCAGGATCGCGCCGGCAAGCGGGTGTTCGGAGCGTGCCTCGGCGGCGGCGGCGAGGGTGAGGATGGTTGTCTCGTCGAAGCCGTCCGCAGGGATGAGGTCGGTCAGGGCAGGTTTGCCCTCGGTGAGCGTGCCGGTCTTGTCGAAGGCGACGATCTGCGCCTCGGACAGCCTTTGCAGCGCGTCGCCGCGGCGGAAGAGGAGGCCGAGTTCCGCCCCCCGTCCCGTGCCGACGAGGATCGAGACCGGGGTGGCGAGGCCCATGGCGCAGGGGCAGGCGATGATGAGGACCGAGATTCCCGCGACGAGCGCGTGGGTGAGGGCGGGCTCGGGCCCAAGGAAAAGCCAGAAGGCGAAGGCGACGGCCGCAAGGGTCATGACTGCGGGGACGAACCAGAGGGTGATCCGGTCGACGAGCGCCTGAACCGGCAGCTTGGCACCCTGGGCGTCGGAGACCATCGCGATGATCCGGGCGAGGACGGTATCCGCCCCGGTTGCCGTGACGCGGTAGCTGAGGGCGGATTGGCCGTTCACCGTGCCGCCGGTGACGGGCGCGCCTTCGGTCTTTTCGACCGGGGCAGGTTCGCCGGTGAGCATGGATTCGTCGATCCAGCCGTGACCGGCCGTGATCACGCCATCCACAGCCACGCGTTCGCCGGGGGCGAGCCGAACGACATCGCCGGCCATGATGCTCTCGACAGGGACCTCGGTCACCCGTCCGTCTCGTTCCACGCGGGCGGTCTCGGGGCGGAGGCTGATCAGCCTGCGGATCGCCTCGCCCGCTTGCCCTTTGGCGCGGGCTTCGAGCATGCGGCCAAGAAGGATCAGGGTGACGATGGTGGCGGCGGCCTCGAAATAGACGCCGCGGGCGGCTTCCGGGAGCACGTCCGGCGCGAAGGTGGCGACGGTTGAGTAGGCGAAGGCCGCGAGGCTGCCGAGCGCCACGAGCGAGTTCATCTCGGGTGCGCCGCGCAGGAGCGCGGGGATGCCGTGGCGGAAGAAGACGGCGCCGGGGCCCGCGAGAATGAGCGCGGTCAGCACGAACTGGATACGGGCAGAGTTCGCCTCTCCCAATGTCCGCATGACCCAGTGGTGGAAGGCGGGAACCATATGGGCGCCCATCGCCAGAACCACGACCGGCAGGGCGAGA
>JBNKFC010000141.1:0-19758 GCA_050289105.1 Paracoccaceae bacterium
CCGACGCGGGAGCGGCCGTCCGAACCGGGGCGTTCCAGTTCAAGCACCGCCACATCCGAGGCGCGCACCCGAGCGCAGCGCGCCGCAAGCCCGTAGCGGGTTAGGTTGTGTTCCAGCGCCGGTACAGACCGCGCGAGCGTCGTGACCACCGAGAACTTGTTCGAGAGCATGGCGGCGAAGTGATAGGCAGCTTCGCCTATGCCGATCACCGGGCGGTCGGTCAGGCACCGCGCGGCGTCAAGGCCGGTATCGTCAAAACAGGCTATGACGACAGCATCGAAGTCTGCGGTCCGACGGATGATGTCGAGCAGGCCCGGTACGCACATCGCCTCGTCATAAAAGCCCTCGATCGCTGCCGGCCCATCCGTGGGGTTCACCGCGATGATTTCGGTTCCGGGAGACGCGACGCGCCGGGCGGCTGCGCCGATCTTTTCAGTCATGTGCCGCGTGGAGTTCGGGTTGACGACAAGTATGCGCATCATGCCACCTACAATTCTCCGCCCAGATAGGCGGCCTTGATCCGGTCGTCGCCCATCAGGTCCTTGCTGTTGCCCGACAGAGCCACCGAGCCAGTCGACATCGCATAGGCGCGGTTCGAGATCGAGAGCGCCATGCGGCTGTTCTGCTCGACCAGAAGCACGCTAACACCCTCGTCGCGGCTGATCGCGACGATGGCGCGGGCGATGTCCTGCACCAGTTTCGGCGCAATTCCGAGCGAAGGTTCGTCGAGGAGAAGGAGCTTCGGCTTGGCCATCAGGGCCCGACCGATCACCATCATTTGCTGTTCGCCGCCCGACAAGGTCCCGGCCTGCTGGCCAAAACGTTCCTTCAGGCGCGGAAACCGTTCGAGCACGCCATCTAGCGTCCGCTGGATGTCCGCCTTGTCGGTTCGGGTAAAGGCCCCCATTAAAAGGTTGTCCTTCACCGACATATAGGGAAAGACCCGCCGTCCCTCGGGGACCATGGCGATGCCCTTCCTGACGATCTCGGCGGCCGAGGTGCCGTCCAAGCGTTCGCCCATGTAGTGGATTTCGCCGGCATGAATCGGCCTGAGGCCCGTGATCGCCCGGAGGATGGAGGATTTGCCCGCCCCGTTGGCGCCGATCAGGGCGACAGTCTCCCCCTCGTTCAGTTCGATCGACACGCCTTTGAGCGCATAGACATGATCGTAGTAGAGCTCGACATCCTTGAAGTTCAGCATCTGGGTCATGGCCTACATCCCGATCGCGTCGTCTTCGCTGCCGAGATAGGCCTCGATGACTTTTTCGTTGGACTGGATTTCGGCCGGTGTGCCCTCGGCGATCTTCTCGCCGAAGTTGATCACCACGATGCGGTCAGAAATTTTCATGACCGCCGGCATGTCGTGTTCCACCAGCAGCACCGTCACCCCGCGTTCGTCGCGCAGACGGCGAACCAGCGACACCATGCGCATGGTCTCGTCATGGTTCATGCCGGCAAAGGGCTCATCCAGCAACAAGACGGTGGGGTTGGTCGCGAGTCCGATGGCCATGCCGAGGGCGCGCAGATGCCCCTGCGGCAGGTTCGAGGCCAGTTCGTCCCGGATCGCCGTCATGCCGAGAAAGTCGATGATCTCGTCGGCCGAGGCGCCGAATTCCGCCTCGTCCGAACGCGCCTGCTTCGTGCCGAGGAAGAAGCCCAGCAGCGAAGCCTTGGACCGCAAGTGGTGCGCCACGATGATGTTTTCGCGCACCGTCATCGAACGGAAGATCGTGGTTTCCTGAAAGGTCCTGACCACCCCCATCCGCGCCACCTTGTGTGGCGCGAGGTTCGAGATGCGCTGCCCCTTGAACAGCACCTCGCCAGACGTGGTCTTCAGAAACGACGCGATGAGTTTGAAGAGCGTCGACTTGCCCGCGCCGTTCGGGCCGATGACAGAGAGGATCTCCCGCTCGGCCACGTCGAAGGAGATGTCGTTGTTCGCGGTGAGCCCGCCGAAGCGCTTGGTCACCCCTTTGACTTGCAGGATAGGTGTCATTTGCGGCCTCCCTTGCGTTCAAAGAGGCTCAGGACGCCATTGGGTAGGAAGAGCATGAGGACGATCAAGAGGGATGAGTAGATCAGGAGTTGGAAGCGCCCCGTGGTGAACAGGAGGTCCCAGCCGAAATAGAGCATCAGCGTGCCGAGCAAGGGCCCGAACACATAGCCCAGACCGCCGAGGAAGCAGTTCAGCATGAAGTTCACGCTGTCTGCGACCTGAAAGGACGACGGGTAGATCGACTGCGAAATGGCCACGAACATCGCCCCGGCGATACCGCCGAAGAAGGACGAGATCGAATAGGCCAGGACGCGCAAGTAGGCGGTATTGACGCCGATCGAGGCCGAGAGTTCCTCATTCTGCTGCAAGGACCGGCAGAGATGCCCGAGCCGCGAATTGACGATGCGGTAAAGGGCGGCGTAGCAGGTCACCATCAAGAGGGCCGCGACGAGATAGAAGGCGAGCTTCGGGTTCTCGAGCGTCGCGAAATCCGGGATCAGGGTCAGCCCGAAGATCGACAATTCGCCCGGAAGCGGGATCGAGGTGATGCCCTTGGCACCGTTGGTCACCGGCAGGGCCAGTGCCGAAAGGCGCCCGACCTCTGTCAGAACCAGCGTGACCATCGCGAAGTAGACGCCGCGGAGCCTGAGGATCGGCAGCCCGATCAGGACCGAGAGGCCAGCGCAGAAGAGGCCCGCCAACGGCAGCGTGGCCCAGAAGCTGAACCCCGCCTTTGTCATCAGGATCGCCGAGACATAGCCCCCGGCGAGCGCATAGGCGCCCTGCCCGATATTGATGCGGCCGATGTAGAAGGTCAGCCAGACACCGGCCGACGCGATGGACAAGAGCGCCACCGACGTCAACGTGTAGTAGAAATCCCACCGCCCGCTTGCCGCAATCAGCCAGGGCACGATCACGAAGACCGCGACCAGAAACGCCCCGACAGAGAAGATCTTGGTCATGTTCATGGATTCAGCCCCACGGCTTGCCCATCAGGCCCTGCGGCCGGATCGCAAGGAAAACCATTAGCGAGGCGAAGATCACCAGGTAGGTGATATCGCCATAGGCGGCGAGCACCGTGAGTCCGATGCTCTCCATCATCCCAAGAATGAAGCCGCCGGCGATAGCGCCCGAGATGACGCCCGCGCCGCCGATCATGATCATCATGAAGGCCTTGATAGAGGTCGGCCCGCCCATGCCGAGGTTGATGCCGGTGATCGTCACCAAAAGGCCGCCCACCAGCCCCGCGAGCATGGCGCCGAGCGCGAACCCGATCATCGAGTAGCGCTTGACGTCGACACCCATCAGCTCGGCCGCCATGCGGTCCTGCGCCAGCGCCCGCATCGCCCGTCCGGCCTTTGTGTATTGCATGAAGAGAATGAAGCCCGCGATCATCACGATGGCCAGCACCCCGATCAGGATGCGGTCATAGGGCATGATGATCCGGTAGTCCCAGTTCAGCACGCCGTTCAGGATCTTCGGCACACCGCGCTGCTTTTCCCCGAAGACAAGCAGGATCACCGCGTCGAGGAAGAACGCAATTCCCGCCGCGAGCAGCATCGTCGATTCCTCGCGCTTCGATTTACGGATCACCGGCGCGAAAAGGAACTTCTCCACCGCCGCGCCAACCGCGGCTAGGATCACCGCCGAGGCCAGAAGCCCCACGATGAAAGGCAGGCCGAATTGCGCCACGACCGTGTAGGTGACGAAACCGCCCAACACATACATCTGGCCGTGGGCGAAATTGAGCACGTTCATCAGCGAGAAGATGAGCGTAAGCCCAAGCGCAATCAGGGCGTACTGGGCACCGAGATAGAGCCCATTTGCGATCATCTGTTCCATGGATGTCCTCGGCTGGGATGGGGTCCGGCGGCATGTGAGAGCCGGACCCCGTATGAGACAGAGTTCAGTGAGGATCAGTCAACCTGGGCCACGAACAACGTCTCGAACGCGCCGTCCTTGAAGACGTTCACGACGAGCGGCACCGAAACCTGCCGCTTCTGCCCGAACGAGGTCGAGCCGACATATTTCAGCTTGGCATCGCCTACCATGTAGGGGTTCGCCGCCTCGAACGTGTCCATCGTCGACTTGAAGGCCTCGACATCGGTCATCGCGGCGGGGTTCGCCTTGATGGTCTCAAGGATGTATTCCAAGGCATAGACCTTGGTGTTGGACTCGTCGTTGTATTCGCCGAACATCTTGGTGTAGCGGTCGACAAATTCGCGCATCTGGTCCGAGGCAAGCTCGGGCGTGGAGGCGCCGCCAACCGAGATGAAGCCGTTGGCAAGCTCGCCCGCGCCTTCCTGCAGAACCGTCGCATCCTGCGCGGTCTCGGTCGAAATCAGCCCGGTATAGCCCAGTTCGCGGGCCGAGCGGATCAGCTGCGGAGCGTTGGCCGGCGAGACGCCGGACAGGACCAGAAGGTCGGGCTGGGTCTGGATCACCGGCAACAGCACCGGCGTGAAGTCCGTCGTATCGACCTGATACGTCACGCTGTCGGACACGACCTCCATGCCCAAAGCCTTGGCGGCTTCGACGCCACTGTCACGCTGGCTGAGCGGGTCGGATTCGTTCGCTGCAACGAACGCCGCCTTCTTCACTCCGTTGTTATCCATAAGATATTTGTAGATGGCCGGCCCGGACTGGTAGTTCGCGACCATGCCGAGAACCGCATTCGAGGCTGGCGCGGTGTAAAGCTCCTTCGGGAACGCGTAGGGGAAATACATGATCCCGTTCTGCTCGGCCACTGGACGGACTGCGGCGGCGCCGTCATCGACGTTCGGGCCGACCACGTAGTGGATGCCGTCCTGCGCCATCTTCTCCATGCCCGCGATTGCGCGCTTGGGGTCCTTCTGGTCGTCGAAGGCGACGATCTCGATATCGTACTTCGTGCCGTCGATCTCGTAGCCGCCAAGCTCATTCAACCAGGCTGCGCGGGTTTCCATCGAGCGCTGGTTCGAAATGCCCCAGGCCGCTGCGGGTCCCGAGGTCACGCCCACGAAGCCGATCTTTAGGACCGGGTTTTCGGCATGGGCCATGCCGAGGAACGACAGGCTCGCCACGGCGGCCAGCGCCGTCGATTTAAGAAGAGTGCGTCTTTTCATCTGATATCTCCCTGAATGCCATTCGGTTCTTTTTCCGACGCTCCATGAGGCCAGAGCCCGTGCGGCAATGCCATTCAGCATTTTTGTTAACAATTCTGTCAACAAAAATACGATGGTCTTGTCGACGAATATGCTATCTTGTTGGGCACAGCTCCGGCCTATATCTGTCGGTAACGCTCCCTTGGACCTTGGAAACCAAGCGCAATGACCCTACCCGGCCCGAACAGGGAACAGCTTTCGACCGCCGAGGAGGTGGCTGAAGAGCAGATCGTCGACCGTATTTTCGAAGCGGTGATCGAGCAGCGTTTGCCTCCGGGGACAAAACTATCCGAATCAGCGCTCTGCGAAGCATTCGGCGTCGGCCGGATGCGCATTCGCCGCAGCCTCCTGCTGCTGGCCAGCCGCGAAGTCGTTGAACTGCACTCCAACCGGGGGGCCTTCGTCGCGCGGCCAACGGCCGAACAAGCGCGGGAAGTCTTCGAGGCCCGGCAGGCGATCGAACCGAACGTGGCGCGGATGGCGGCCAATCGCGCAACGGCCGACGATATCGCGGCACTCGTCAGGCATCTGGACCTGGAGTCGCAGGCCCATGCCAGCGGCAACCGCCGCGACGCGATCCGGCTATCGGGCCAGTTCCACACGATGCTGGCACAGATCTCTGGGAATGGCGTGATGCTCAGGATGATCAAGGAACTGATCACCCGCACGTCGCTCATCATCGGAATCTACGGGGCTCCGGGCCTGACGAATTGCCGCGACGATGACCACGCGGAGCTGATCGAAGCGCTGCGCAAGGCTGATCCGGAGCGCGCATCCAAGATCATGTCCTCGCATCTGCGCCACATCGAAGAGCGAGTCGATCTGAAGGCCAAACCCGGCGTCGGAGTCGACCTGATCTCGGTGTTTGGCGAACGGGGCGCGCGCGGCGCATAGCCTGCCCCCCTGCGCGAGACGGAGACTGGCGCAGAGCGAAGTGTAATATCCGACAAGCTTTTCGCGGCCCCGGACGGCACTGATCCGAGGCACCGGTGTTCCGCTCGTCTGACATGGCTGCTTATCTCAGCGAACCTTCGCATTGCGCCCCTTTTCAGAGACCGTCGGTCGCAGAGCGCCCAAAGCCGCCCTTCATCTTAGCCTTCTAATTCGGATTCACACCGGACCCCACGATGGCTTCGAGCTGCGCCTCGAAGCGACTTCCGGTGTGGAACTGCTTCAGGCAATCATAGACCTCGTCCCAAGCCCGCGCCCTTGCTTGCTCGTCGAGGTCGGCAACGACCGCTCGATAGGCCCCGGCCGCCTCTTGCATAAGGTGCAACGCCTCAGCCGCACTCGGCAAGACAATGTTGGCTTGCACCTTCGTCGTCTTGATTTCCGTGAATCCACCTTCCATCAGAAGGTTTTCGAGGACGCCGTCGCCGCCCAAGGCGAAGATACCGGGGCTGCCGGGCGAAGGTGGCGACTTACCGGCATGGCGAAGCAGGATTGCCATTGGCTGCGCCAGGAACGGGCTTTTCGCCGGCGTCGAAAAGACCAGCGCCGCAAAGCGCGCGCCTGGACCGAGGAGTGGGCGAAGCGCTCGCAGCGCCCCCAGAGGTGAGGGGAAAAGCATCAGCCCCATCCGGCAGATCGCTGCATCGAACGGTCCGAGCGACGCGTCCAATTCGTCCGCCGCAGCCGTGAGGGTTTCTATGTTTTCAACACCCGCACGGAGAGCATTCTCGCGCACATGGTCAAGCATCGTGGCCGAGATGTCGCTGGCAACCACGTGACCTTCCGGACCAACGCGCTTGGCCACTTGAATGCTCTGGCTACCGGCGCCGCACGCGATGTCGAGAACGCTCATCCCTGGTTCGATTGCCGCCATGTCGACAAGCGTGTCGGTGGCATCAGAAAATCCGGTGGCGAATGCGTGCTCCCACTTGGCCCAGCCGGGCGCCGCCATTTCCCAGGTGTTTCGGAGGTTCGATATCGTCGCGCGATTTGTCATCCCAAGCTCCCACGCCCTGCCAAACTCACGTCGCATGTTATCACAAATGTGCTGCTCGCTTAATCCGGGGCGACCGCTCCGCCCGACATGGCCGTCACTCGGCCTGCGAATAAGCTTCACCTGCCCTGCAATGCCTGCTGCGGGGAGCCTCCACCGGAACGCCCTGCAACATCACTCAGCCGCTCGCGCGGGAAGCCTTTGCATGTTGGTCGCGTTGCTGGTCAAATCCAAGGCTCGCGCTGAACCGCGCCAACTCGCCTTCTGACGGGGCCTGTCCCGAGAAGGTTGCGACATAGGCCGGGATGCGCGCCATGCGGGTCGCAAGGCTTTCCCGCACCTGCATGGAGATGTACCCGATCTGCACAAGGTAGATCGTGCGGGCGCGCACATCGGCATCGTCGGATGCGAACCCGAACCGTTCGAACATCTTCCGGAATGCGGACAGGCGCGTTTCATCGGCGTTCCGGACACGGTCCATTACCTTGTCGGATTGAAGTGCCCAGCCCCGGACCGCCAGATCGAAGCGCGGCTGGAACCGGGATTCGTCCAGAAACGCCCCGATAATGTTGAGAACCGCCTCGGAAATCGTCTCGGCATAGGCCTCGCTCGCCGTGACGAGGGCGCTGGTGTTGGTCTCGTCCCAGGCTTGCAGCAGCGCGTCGAGGATCGCGGCGCGGTCTTTGAAGAACCAGTAGAAGCTTGTCCGCGACAAATTGAGATGAGCGGCCAGCGGCTGGATCTTCACCGCGTCGATGCCGCTTTCCACGAACGCGGCCTTCGCTGCCTCAAGCCAACCCTCACGCGAGCCGCGCCAGCCTGACGTTTTCGTCGCCTCGTTCAAATCCAGATCATCCATGCCGTAAACCTAGCGCCCCGTGGTCGCCGCCTCAAGAAGAATAGACAGTCATGAACTTAAACTTGACGTAAGTGAACATTTTTGCGACTTCCTTGCGATACCAAGTGGAGATTCCCATGCGCAACGACCCGCTCCTTCAGCCCTACCAGCTCAAGCACCTCACGCTCAAAAATCGCCTCATGATCACGAGCCACGAGCCCGCATATCCCGAGGACGGGATGCCCAAGGAGCGGTACCGGGCCTATCACGCAGAGCGGGCGCGCGCCGGCGTCGCACTGACCATGACCGCCGGATCGGCCTCGGTCGCGCGCGACAGCCCGCCGGTCTTCAACAACATCCTCGCGTGGAAGGATGAGGTTGTCGGCTGGATGAAGCAGTTGACCGACGAATGCCACGACCACGGTTGCGCCGTGATGATCCAGCTGACGCATCTTGGCCGCCGCACCCGCTGGGACAAGGCGGACTGGTTGCCCGTCGTCTCGGCCAGCCACGAACGCGAACCCTCGCACAAGGCCTTCCCGAAGAAGGCCGAGGACTGGGACATCGCGCGGATCATCGAGGATTATGCCGACGCCGCCGACCGGATGAAGGCCTCGGGCGTCGACGGGATCGAGCTGGAGGCCTACGGCCACCTCATGGACCAGTTCTGGTCGCCGCTGACCAACACGCTCGACGGCCCCTATGGCGGCAGCCTCGACAACCGACTGCGCTTCACCTTCGACACCCTCAAGGCCATTCGTGAACGGGTCGGGCCGGAATTCATCGTCGGCATCCGCTACACCGCCGACGAGGTCATTCCGGGTGGCCTTACCCGGGACGATGGGCTGGAGATTTCGCGCCGCCTGAAGGACAGCGGCATGGTCGACTTCCTGAACGTGATCCGCGGCCATATCGAGACCGATGCGGCGCTGACGGACGTGATCCCCGTCCAGGGGATGCGCAGCGCACCGCACCTCGACTTCGCGGGCGAAGTCAGGGCCGCGACCAGCTTCCCGACCTTCCATGCCGCCAAGATCCAGGACGTGGCCACCGCACGGCATGCCATCGCGTCAGGCAAGCTCGACATGGTCGGCATGACCCGCGCGCACATGGCCGATCCGCATATCGTCGCCAAGATCATGCGTGGCGAGGAAGACCGCATCCGTCCTTGCGTCGGCGCGAACTACTGCCTCGACCGGATCTATCAGGGCGGCATGGCGCTTTGCCTGCACAACCCCTCGACCGGGCGGGAGATTGAGCAGCCACACACGATC
Source organism: Paracoccaceae bacterium (assembly GCA_050289105.1). GTDB lineage: Bacteria > Pseudomonadota > Alphaproteobacteria > Rhodobacterales > Rhodobacteraceae > Albidovulum. The sequence continues at coordinate 9,197 of JBNKFC010000141.1, forward strand.
GCGAAGGCCGGACAGAAGCGCAAGGTGGTGATCGTCGGCGCCGGTCCGGCCGGTCTGGAGGCCGCGCGCGTCGCCGCCGAGCGCGGACATGATGTGATTGTCCACGAGGCCGCGAACGATCCCGGCGGCCAGGTGCGTCTGTCCTCTCAGACGCCGAGGCGATCCGAGATGATCCAACTCGTCCAGTGGCGCTTCGAGGAGTGCAAGCGCCTCGGTGTGACCTTCCACTTCAACAGCTATGCCGACGGTGACACCGTGCTGGCTGAGAAGCCCGACGTCGTGATCGTCGCGTCGGGCGGCTTGCCCCACACGGAAGTGCTGGAGGACGGCAATGCACTTGTCGTCTCCGCATGGGATATCTTGTCGGGCGACGCCCAACCGGGGTTGAACGTGCTCATCTATGACGACGCGGGCGACTACGCGGCGCTCCAGGCCGCGGAGAAGATCGCGGCAAACGGGGCGAAGGTGGAGATCATGACCCGCGACCGCATGTTTGCGCCCGAAGTCATGGCGATGTCCCTGACCCCGTCGATGCGCGAACTACAGAAGCGCGACGTGACCTTTACCGTTATGTGGAAGCTTGACGCGGTGCGCCGAGATGGGAACGAACTCTTCGCGGAAATCGGAAGCGACTACGGTGGCGTCACACAAGAGCGCCGGGTGGATCAGGTCGTCGTCAACCACGGGACGCGCCCACTCGACGACGTCTATTTCGAGCTTCGCGACGGGTCGACTAACCTCGGCGAAGTCGACTACGAAGACCTGGTCGCAGGTCGGCCCCAAACGGTCAGCCGCAATCCGGACGGCACGTATCAGGTCTTCCGCATCGGCGACGCCGTGGCCGCGCGGAACACGCATGCCGCGATCTATGACGCGCTGCGCCTGGTGCGGCACCTGTGATATGAAAATGCCCGGCGCTAAAAGCGCCGGGCACCACGTTAGGTCGATGGACACCCCAATCAGGCGTCGACCTCAACCGTTCCGATGGGTTTCGAGCAGCAGGCGAGGATGTATCCCGCCTCGATGTCCTCGTCGCTGATGCCGCCGTTATGGACCATAAGCACCTCGCCCGAGATCTTCTTGACCTTGCACGTGCCGCAGATCCCGAAGTTGCACCCCGAAGGCACCGGCAGGCCCGAGCCCTTGGCGACCTGAAGCACGGTGTCGGTCTCGGTGCAGTCGACCGTGATGCCGGCACGGGCGAAGCGGATCTCGGCGCGCGCCTCGTCCGCCGGGACGAAGTCGTCGAAGACGGTGATCTCCTCGACGGTCTCTGCCGGGGCCGCGAAGGATTCCTGGTGGTACTTGCCCATGTCATAGCCGAGCGAGATCAGTATCTCGCGCACCGCCGTCATGAACCCTTCCGGGCCGCAGCAATAGACGTCACGGTCGAGGTAGTCGTGGCACATCAGGCCCAGCATGAGCTGGTTGAAAGTGCCGCGGTAGCCGGTCCAGACTTCGTATGGATCGCTGTGCGTGACCACGAAATGCAGTTGCAACCCGCTGATCCGACCCGCCATGAACTCCAGCTTGCGCCGGAAGATCAGTTCGATCGGCCGGTTGGCGCACTGGATGAAGCAGATGTCCGGATCTTCGCCGCGTTCGAAAAGCGTAGTGGCCATCGACATCATCGGCGTGACGCCGGAGCCCGCCGAGATGAACAGATACTTGCCGTCCGGCTGGCGCGGCAGATGGAAGAGACCCGCCGGCCCAAAGGCCCTGATCCGCATCCCCGGCTTGAGGTGATCCAGCATCCACCGCGTCGCAACCGATCCGGGCTGCGCCTTCACCGTGACGGTGATGTAGGCGTTCGACACCGGAGACGACGAGATCGTGTAGGTCCGCTGCACGTTTCCACCCGGCACCGGCAGATCCAGCGTGATGAACTGCCCAGCCCGGTAGACGAAGGTCGCGCCGGAGGGCGGACGGAAGGAAAAGGTCTTCACGTCCGGCGCCTCGGGGATCACCATAACGCATTCCAGCGGCTCGCTGTCCTTCCAGACCGGCGTGTCTTCGCGGGGCATCGGGATCATGGGATCACTCCGCAGCGATGGCGGCACGGCCGACGAGGCCGGCCTGGAGCGAACGGCAGTACCAGTCGACAAACTGGTTCACGCCGCCTTCCTCGACCTGGCTGTAGGGGCCGGGCACATAGGCCGGGGTGTTGATCCCCTTCTGGTTCTCCTCGACGATGCGGCGGTCTTCGTCGTTGGTCGCGATCCAGACCTCGGTCAGGCGCTTGAGGTCGTAGTCGGTGCCTTCGACGGCATCCTTGTGGACCATCCAGGTGGTCGTCACCTCGGTCTCTTCGGGGCCGATCGGCAACACGCGGAAGGTCAGCACCTGATCGGACAGGAAGTGGTTCCAGGTGTTCGGGTAGTGGAAGTAGAGACACGACCCGGCATTGTCGAAGGGCACGCTGCCGACGCGTTTCGAGACGGCGGCCTTGCCGTCCATCGTGTAGCTGACCCCCTCGCCCAGGAACGGGATGCGGACAAAACGCCACTGTTCGGACGGGTCGATCACGTATCTCGACGGCAGGCCCGCAGCCTCGCAGCGTTCCACATGCGCCTTGCCGGCATTTGATGTCGTCGAGTCGTCCGCACCGACGAGGTTCGGATCGTCCGGGAACGTCACGCAGAGCGCGGGGTGGTTGCCGCTGCAATGATAGCATTCGCGGTTGTTTTCGAGGACGAGCTTCCAGTTCGCCTTCTCGATGATCTTCGACTGATGCGCGACCTTGAGGTTCGAGACATCATGCGGTGCAAGGTAGCGCGCGGCCTGCGCCTCGAGCGCAGAAGTGTCCGGCGCCTGCTGACCGAGGCAGATGAAGATCATCCCCTGGATCTCGCGACAATGCACCGCGCCGAGGGCGTGATCGGCCGGATTGAAGTCCGGCCCCATTTCCCGCGCCCAGAGCAGGCGACCATCAAGCTCGTAGGTCCACTGGTGATAGGGACAGACGAGCTTCGCCGCATTGCCCTTCTCGGCCGAACAGATGCGACTGCCGCGATGGCGGCAGGAATTGTGGAAGGCGCGCGCGACACCGTCGGCACCGCGCACGACGATGACCGAGTAGGCCCCGATCTGGACGGTGACGTAATTGCCGGTCTTGGGCAGCTCCGGGCCGGCAGCGGCGTAGATCCAGTCCTTGTACCAGATATGGGCCAGATCGGCGTCATGGACCGCGGAGTCCCTGTAGAAGGCCTGCGGCAGGGAATGCCACGGGCGGCGGGTAAGAAGCAGGGATAGCACGTCGGAAGAAGACATCATGCTTGGCGAGCCTTGGTTGGAGGTGTGACGTTTCGGCGAGACAATGAAGAGGAATCCGAACCGACGGCATTCAAAATGCGTCACATTCCCGACCTCCGGAGACATGGCGCAAATTTCGAGCCGGGTTCGGGGCACCTAGGAAAGGGATTGAAGTGGCCCTGTCTGACCGATGCCGTCAGAAGCCCGTCGAGATGGGGGCTGAAAGCCTGCGGGCGGCTCACGAGAGCGTTGTCCGATGGCCGATCGGCGAAACCCCGAAATGGCTCCGAAAGACCTTCGAGAAATGGGACGTGGAGTTGAACCCGCAGGCCATCGCGATCTGCGAGATGGACTGCTCGGTCTGAACGATCAGGTTACGCGCCCGGTGCAGACGCATCTCCATGATATATCGTTTCGGCGAGGTATTGAGGTACTTGCCGAACAGCCGTTCGAGCTGGCGGGTCGAAATGCCGAGGGTCGCGGCGATCTCGTGCGGCGCGAGCGGCGTTTCGATGTTCTCTTCCATGATCTGGATCGAGCGGGCGAGATGCGCGTTCCGCATCCCGTGGCGGGATTGAAGCGAGACACGCTGCCCTGCCGTCCCCTCTCGGACCGCGTTGTAGACCATCTGGTCGGCGACTGCCGTGGCAAGGTCGACGCCATGCTCTTTCGCGATAAGGTGCAGCATCAGGTCCGCGGCGGCCGTGCCGCCAGATGCAGTGACGAACTTCTCGTGCGCGACAAAGACGTTTCGTACCAGCCGGACGGCAGGAAACTTCTCGGCGAATAGGTCGTGGAATTCCCAGTGGATGGCGGTATCGACACCGTCGAGGAACCCGGCCATGGCGAGAACATAGGCGCCCGAGCAGATCGCCCCGATCCTGGAGCCGCGCGCGCGTTCGCGGCGCAGGTAGTTCAGCAGGCCGGGCGTGACCTGGTTCTGCACACCGATCCCGGAGATCAGGAACAGCCTTTCGTCCCGTTCTATCGGCTGAAAGCCTCGATCAACCAGCGTGACGGCGCGGTTGGAACATGTGGCGGAGACGCCGTTCTCGGACATGAGCGACCAGCGGTAGAGCGGCTTGCCCGAGACGAGGTTCGCGATGCGGAGAGGTTCGAGAGCACAGGAGAATGCGAGGTGCGAAAAGTCCTCGATCAGTAGGAAGACGAAATGCGCCGTCTGAGTCATGTCCATGTGCTCGAAGGGAGGGAGGCGCCGCAACAGCGCCTCCGTTGGTGAACTCAGTTCGCGGCCGCCCGCGCATCGGCGACCCAGCCGTCAAAATCTGCCTGATGCGCCGCGATCCAGTCCGCGACATGCTTGTCGATGTCTTCCGAGCTGGCCTGTCCGTCCGCCATCAGCTTGTTCTGGGCCGAGATGTCGTTGATGTCGATCTTGACCTCTTCCAGGAACTTCGCCGCGGCCGGGTTGTCGGCCAGGAACTGGTCGGATGCGAGGATGTACATGTTGTCCACCGCAAAGCCGAGGTTCTTGCCGCCGAACTCGGTATTGGCCTCAACTCCGTCGGGCAGCGACGTGTATGGAACGGAAAGCCATTCCACGTCCTTGCCCGGGACCAGAGCGCCCGAGACCCAGTAGGGCGTCCAGGTGAAGTAGAGGATCGGCTGGCCGTTCTCGTAGCGGGCGATGGTGTCGGCCATCAGCGCGTTGTATTCGCCCTGGTTGTGGGTGACGGTGTCGCGCAGGCCGTACTCGGTCAGATGATGCTCGATCACGCGCTCGCAGCCCCAGCCGGGAACGCAGCCCGCCAGATCCGCCGTGCCGTCGCCGTTCGCGTCGAACTTCGCGGCGATCGCCGGATCCTTCAGGTCGCCGAGGTTGATGACGCCTTCGTCATAGGACTTCTTGTCGACGAGGTAGCCCTGCACCATGCCCTCTACGAAGGGACCAACACGCTGCAGCACGTCATCGCCGCCGGACTCCTGAAAGAAGGCCTCGTGCAGCAGTTCCCAATGCGCCGTGTAGAAATCCGCGTCGCCGGTTCCAACGGCCAGGTGCGCCGTCTGGATCTCGACCTGCTGCGGATCAATCGTGTAGCCCAGAGCCTCAAGGCCCTTGTAGACGATGCGGGCCTGGAACAGCTCTTCCGCGATCGGGCTGGCCACCGGGCGAACGGTGACGCCCTCACCTGGCTGTTCACTGGCCACCGCGGGCAGGGACAGCACGAGCGCGAGCGCCGTGCCGAAGGTGAAGTGCTTCATGGTCTTCCTCCGAGTTGGGGTTCAGTTGGTCTTTCCAATCAGGCGGGCGATCACGCCCACCGGACCCGTTTGCCACCAGGGCATGTGGCCGCGCTCGCGGCCCGACCGGCCAAGACCCTGGGTGATACGATCAAGCACGATGGCCAGCATGACGATGCCGAGTCCGCCGACGATCGCCTTGCCTGCATCGAGACGCCCCATCGCCCGCAGCACCTCGTTTCCAAGGCCTTTCACGGCGATCATCGAGGCGATGACGACCATCGACAGCGACAGCATGATGGTCTGGTTCAGACCGGCGAGGATGGTCGGCGTGGCCAGCGGCAGTTCGACCTTGCGCAGGATCTGACCGGGGCTCGCTCCGAAGGCGCGCGCCGCCTCGACGACCGAAGGGTTCACCCCGCGAATGCCAAGCGAGGTCAGGCGCACCAGGGGTGGCAGCGCGAAGATAATGGTGACGACCACACCCGAGACGTTGCCGATCCCGATCAGCATCACCACCGGCACCAGATAGACGAAGGCAGGGATCGTCTGCATCGTGTCGAGGATCGGCCGGATCACCGCCTCGAACCGATCGTTCTTGCCCGCGAGGATCCCCAACGGCAGCCCGATGATCGCGCAGGCGATGACCGAGGCCGCCACGATGGCCAGCGTGGTCATCGCGAGGCCCCAGGCCTCGGGCGACAGAAGCCCCAGCACCGTCAGGCAGACCGCGACAACGATGGCCACCCGCCGCCCCGCCGCCTGCCAAGCGATCAGGACCAGGAGCGCCAGCATCACAACCGGAGGCACCGCCTGAAGCCCAGCCTCGACCTTGACGATCAGCGATTCCAGAAAGCGTTTGGTCGGCTGGATCAGGTCGCGGTTGGAGATCGCCCACTGCTTGATCCCGTCGGCATAGCTGCTGAGGCCCAGATCGACCGAGGCAAAGGGATTCAGCCAGTCAAAGGTCTTGTCGGCCATCACGCAGCCCTCTCTTCATCGCGTCCCTGGATGCCGCGTAGAAGCGCGCGCTTCGTCACGACGCCCACCGGATTGCCCTCGGCCGCGATCAGGATCGGGTGGTCGGTTCCGACGGCCAGATCCACAAGCTCGTTCAAGTTCATATCGGGCCTGCCCACCGGCCAGGCGGCCGTGTCCCGCGGTCCGCTCGCCTGCACATGGGCGGCGTAGGGCGTCATGATCCGCGCGGCGGTCACGAGGTCGAGCTTGGAAATCCCCGCGACGAAATCGGACACGTAGTCGTCCGCCGGCTCGGTCACGATCTGCTTGGGCGTGCCGATCTGGACCAGGACGCCATCCTTCATGATCGCGATGCGGTCGCCGATGCGGATCGCCTCGTCGAGGTCATGGGTGATGAAGACCGTGGTCTTGTGCAGCTCGGCCGACAGTTCCATGAACGTCGTCTGCAACTGCTTGCGGATCAGCGGGTCGAGCGCCGAGAACGGCTCGTCCATCAGAAGGATCGTCGGATCGGCGGCAATGGCGCGAGCCAGGCCGACGCGCTGCTGCATGCCCCCGGACAGTTCGTCGGGATACTTGTGGTCCCAGCCCGTCAGATGCACCGCTTCGATCGCCCGCTTGGCGACGTCCATGCGCTTGGCCTCGGGAACGCCCCGGACCTCAAGCGAGAAGACGACATTGTCGCGCACGGTGCGGTGCGGCATCAGCGCCATGCTCTGGAACACCATCCCGATCTTCTCGGCCCGCAGCGCGCGAAGCTCCCTCGCCGACATCGCGTTGACGTTCTGGCCCTCTATGAACACCGCCCCGGACGTGGGCTCGATGAGCCGATTGATATGGCGGATCAACGTGGACTTGCCGGAACCCGACAGGCCCATGATGCAGAAGATCTCCCCACGACCGACCGAGAAGCTCGCGTCCTGCACCCCGACAACACAGTCGAACTGCTCGCGAATTTGGTCCTTGGACAGCCTGTCGCTTCGCACCGCATCCATCGCTTGGCGCGACTTGTCGCCGAAGATTTTCCAGATCCCCTCGCAGCGAATGACGGCTTCTCTCGAAGATTCGGTCATACGGTTCCTCCCTGACGCCGCACTACAACCATAAAACTTTATAGTAGACAATATGTATTTTCTGAGAATAAGGATTGTGTCAGCTACCTGATTCAGTACGTCGTCTTGCTGAATCTGGAAGGAGAGCGGCCTTGGAAACGGACACCAGAAGCAAAAAGCTCATCTGCATCGAGGACTTGCGTCGCAAGATCCTGACGCAGGAGCTTGAGCCTGGGAGGTATCTTGACGAGACGGAGCTGTCGGAGGGGTACGGGATTTCGCGACCGCCGCTTCGCGAGGTGCTTCGTCAGTTGGCGGGAGAGGGTTTCGTGGTTCTCCACGAGAACCGGGGGGCGCAGGTTGCACCGATGACGCACAAGACGTTGCGCAACTTCTTCGTCGCGGCTCCGATGATCTATGCGGCGACGACGCGCCTTGCAGCCGAGCACGCGACGCCGGCGCAGGTCGCGCGGCTGAAGGAATGCCAGTGGGCCTTTCGCCAGGCGATCAAGAATGGCGACGCGGCCGAGCGCGCGCTTGGCAACGAGCGCTTCCATACGATCATCGGCGAGATGGCGGACAACGAATACCTGATGCCCAGCCTCCGGCGCCTGCTAATCGACCACACCCGCATCGGGATGACCTTCTACAACCCGCGCAAGCCCGAGCTCGCCCATCAGCGCGAGCTTGCGGCGGACCAGCACGACCAGTTCATCGCGCTGATCGAGGCGGGCGATGCCGATGCCGCCGCCGATCTCGCGGTGGCGCACTGGGAACTCTCGCGGGCGCAGATCGAAAGCTTCGTCACGCCCGAAAGCATCCAGATCCCGCTGGGCCGCGCCCCGGCCCCAGAAGAACGAAGAGGAGCCTCATGAAGTTCGAGGGAATTTATACGCCCGTCATCACTCCCCACGGAGAAGACGGCAGCATCGACCGCGACGCCTTCGCGGCCATGATCGAGCATCTGATCGAGGCCGGCGTTCACGGCCTGATCAACGGCGGCTCGACGGGCGAGTATTACGCGCAGTCGATGGAGGAGCGCGCCGAGATGGCGAGCCTCGCCAAGGAGATCATCGGCGACCGCGTGCCGCTGATCGTCGGCACCGTGGCGATCCGGCTCGAGGACTCGATCCGCATGGCCGAGCACGCCGCCAAGATCGGCGCGGCGGCGATCCTCGTGGGCTCGCCGCCCTACTCGGTGCCGACCGAGCGCGAGAATGCGCTGAACGCGCTCGCCATCGACCGCGCCGCCGACCTGCCGATCATGCTCTACAACTATCCTGGCCGGATGGGCATCAACATGGGCGAGGAGTTCCTCGACCGCGTCGGCCGCAGCCGCAACTTCTGCGCTATCAAGGAAAGCTCGGGCGACATCAACCGCGTCCACCTTCTCGCCCGGGACTACCCGCATATCCAGATGTCCTGCGGCATGGATGACCAGGCGCTGGAGTTCTTCGCCTGGGGCGCGCGGAGCTGGGTCTGCGGTGGGTCGAACTTCCTGCCGGCCGAGCACATCGCGCTCTGGAAGGCTTGCGCGGTCGAAGGGAACTTCGACAAGGGCCGCCGGATCATGTCGGCGATGATGCCGCTGATGCGGGTGCTCGAACAGGGCGGCAAGTTCATCCAGTGCATCAAGCACGGCTGCGAGATGAACGGCCACTACGCCGGGCCGCCGCGTCCGCCGCTGAAGGCGCTGAACAAGGACGACAAGCGGCAGTTGGAACAGGTGGTGCGCGTTCTCAAGCGCACCGTGGCTGAGATCGAAGCGGAGGCATGAGCATGAGCGACCTTTTGACGACCGAGGAATACAAGGCCATTGCCGCCGGCCTGACCCCGCCGACCCAGGCATTCATCGACGGCGCCTTCCGCCCCGCGAAATCCGGCAAGACCTTCGACAGCGTGAACCCCGCCACCGGCGCGGTTCTGGCCAAGGTTGCCGCCTGCGGCGCCGAGGACGTCGACCTCGCCGCCGAAAAGGCCCGCGACGCGTTCGAGGACGGCCGCTGGTCGCGGCTCCATCCGCGCGAGCGGAAAGAGGTGCTGATCCGCCTCGCCAAGCTCATCAAGCGCAATGCGCGGGAACTCGCGGTCCTCGAAAGCCTCGACAGCGGCAAGACGATCTACGATTGCGAGACGGTGGACGTGCCCGAGACGATCAACTGCCTGACCTGGCACGCGGAACTGATCGACAAGATCTACGACCAGGTCTCGCCCGCCTCGGACAACCATATCGCGATGATCGTGCGCGAGCCCGTCGGCGTCGTCGGCCTCGTCCTGCCGTGGAACTTCCCGCTGCTAATGCTGGCGTGGAAGATCGGCCCGGCGCTCGCCTCCGGCTGTTCGATCATCGTGAAGCCGGCCGAGGAAACCTCGCTGACCGCGCTGCGCGTGGCGGAACTGGCGATGGAGGCGGGCGTGCCTGCGGGCGTCTTCAACGTCGTGCCCGGAAGCGGCCCCGACGTGGGTGAACCGATCGGCCGACACATGGATATCGACGCGGTCTCCTTCACCGGCTCGACTGAGACCGGGCGGCGCTTCCTGCGCTACGCGGCGGAATCGAACCTCAAGGAAGTGACGCTCGAGATGGGCGGAAAGAACCCCGCCGTGGTCCTCGACGATGCCGAAAACCTCGACCGGGTCGCAGCCCATATCGTCAACGGCGCCTTCTGGAACATGGGCGAGAACTGCTCGGCCTCCTCGCGGCTGATCGTGCAGAAGGGCGTGAAGGACGACCTGCTGAAGCGCATCGTCGCCCATGCCCGCGAATGGCCGGTCGGCGATCCCCTGGACCCGGTGAACCGCGTCGGTGCGCTGGTGTCGAAGGCGCATTACGACAAGGTCTGCTCCTACCTCGGCACGGGCCCGAAGGTCGTCCTCGGCGGCACGGCGAAGGACGGCTTCGTGGAGCCGACCATTCTGGAAGTGGCGCGCGACACGCCGCAGGCAAGGGAGGAGATCTTCGGCCCGGTTCTCTCGGTCCTGACCGTGGAAAGCTTCGACGAGGCGATTGCGCTGGCCAACGACACCGAATACGGCCTCGCCGCCTCGATCTTCACGTCGAACGTGAAGAAGGCC
>JBNKFC010000142.1:0-1956 GCA_050289105.1 Paracoccaceae bacterium
ATGATCCGCCACCGCCTCATGCAAAGCGCCCTCATCCGGGCCAAGCTCCAGCATGTCACCCAGAACCGCGATGCGGCGACCTTCGAGTTTACGGCCGATACCGTCGCGGGGTTCGGTGACCGCGAGAACCTCCAAGGCGGCGGCCATCGAGGCGGGGTTGGCGTTGAAGGCATCGTCGATCAGGTCGAAGCTCAGCGCCTCATCGACGATGTCGAGATAGATGCGCTCGCGCTGGCCCCGGCCTGCTGGCGGGCGCCACTGGCCGATGTCGCAGGCCGCAACAGCAGGGTCCGCACCAACGGCATCGGCGACGGCAAGCACGCCCAGCGCGTTGGCGGCGAAATGGCGTCCTGCCGTCTGGACCTTGAAGAGTACCGGCTCGCCTGCCCTTATGGCCCGCACAATGGTCGTATCCTGTGCCAGCTTGACCTCGTCCAGCCGATAGTCGCTGTCATTGACCGGGCCGAACGTGATAACACGGGCGGCCTTCGCGGCGGCACCAGCAACAATAGGGGTCACATCCAAGCCTGTCGGAATGACGGCCACGCCATCCGGCTCCAGACCCTCAAAGATCGAAGCTTTTTCGCGGGCTATGCCCTCGATATTCTCAAACGCCTCCAGATGGGCAGGCGCGATCGTGGTGATCATCGCGACATGCGGCCGCGCGAGGCGGGCCAAAGGCGCGATTTCGCCGGGATGGTTCATGCCGATCTCGATCACCGCGAAATCGGCGTCGGCTGGCATCCGCGCCAGCGTGATCGGTACGCCCCAGTGGTTGTTGAAACTCGCCTCGGCAGCATGGACGCTGCCTTGCCCCGTCAGTACCGCGCGCAGCATTTCCTTGGTGGAGGTCTTGCCCACCGACCCCGTCACCGCAATCACCCTCGCCCGCGTGCGCGCCCGACCTGCCGCGCCAAGCGCGGTCAGTGCGGTCAGCACATCCGGCACGACCAGCAGGGGATCGGCTTCCGAGCAACCTTCGGGGATACGCGATACCAGCGCGCCCGCCGCGCCCTTCTTCAATGCGTCAGCGACGAAATCGTGGCCGTCACGCACATCCTTCAGCGCGACGAACAGATCACCCGGCTGGATCGAGCGGGTATCAATCGAAATCCCACTGGCTTCGAAAGCCTTCGCCGCACGTCCGCCGGTCGCGGCTTCGACCTCGGCCGATGTCCAGAGCACGCCCATCAGATCCGGCCCTCAAGTGCTGCGACCGCCACCGAGGCCTGTTCGGCATCGTCAAAGGGATAGACGTCGGTGCCGACGATCTGCCCGGTCTCATGGCCCTTGCCCGCGATCAGCAGCGCGTCGCCCGGTTGCAGCGCATCGACGCCGCGCAGGATCGCCTCGGCCCGGTCGCCGATCTCGGTCGCCTCGGGACAGCCCGCCATTACCTCGGCGCGGATGGTGGCGGGGTCCTCGGTGCGGGGATTGTCGTCGGTGACGATGACCACATCGGCAAAGGCCGCCGCCGCCTCGCCCATCAGGGGGCGTTTCAGGCGGTCGCGGTCGCCACCCGCGCCGAAGACGACGACAATGCGTCCCATGACATGCGGGCGGAGCGATTGCAGGGCCGAGGCGAGTGCGCCCGGCTTGTGCGAATAATCGACAAAGACCGTCGCGTCATTGTCGCGCTTGGCGGCAAGTTCCATGCGCCCCCGCACGGTGACAAGGCCGGGGAGCGTCCCGAAGACGGCTTCCGGCTCCTCCCCCGCCGCCATGACGAGACCAGCGGCGGCCAGCACGTTTTCGGCCTGAAAGCCGCCGATCAGGGCAAGGCGCACCAGATGCGGCTTGCCATCAAAGGTGAAGCGCAGGTCCTGACCAGTCGCATCGAAGCGCTGTGATGTTATGCAGAGGTCGGCGACCGGATTGCGGCCCACGGTCAACAGACGCTGACCGCGATGGCGCGCGATCTCCAGCATTTCCCGGCCGCGCGCTTCGTCGATATTG
>JBNKFC010000143.1:0-6958 GCA_050289105.1 Paracoccaceae bacterium
CCCTGCCGCCCCGCGCGCCCTGTAGCTACGGAAAAACTACGCGAGCCCTACGCGAACCCGACGGGGTTAGGACGCGCCCGAACGCACACACTTTTGACGCCTGAGAAACAGTGAGTCGCTTCGTCCGGCGGCCCGAACCGGCCCCGAATCCCTTCGCAGGTGCAGAAACTCGACCCCTCCGGCGAGCGGTCCGGTTCAGTCCCGCAACCGCCTGTCGCAAAACCGTTTCACGCCGCTATCCACAGCTTATCCACAAGTAAAATCAACGGCTTATCCCCCGCTAATTTTCATGCCGCACTGCTTTTCCCTTGCCCGACTCAGGGGCGCCGGGCCAACGTTTCCCTACCGCAACGGATCGCAAGACACCGGGCGGGGCGCAAAGGCCTCCGGGTGCCAAGGGCGGGAAGGCCGGACTTCGGTCCGGTTCGGAACCCCGACCGCCTCGGAACGCCGGCGGATCGCGGAAGGTCTTCGGACCGGAAGTGGTCGCGGTGTCGCAAGGGCTGGAGCGGGCCACGAGGGGTCTTCGGGCTCTAAGTGGTTGTGGCGGTTCATTGAATCGTCGCAAACTGGTGGGAAAGCCCGGCAACGGGGGGACCTGTCAGGAAGGCGTCAGGGGGGTCGCAAGACCCGTGCAAGGACCGCGTCCGAGCACCTGGCGCCTTTTCTGATTCCGGATTCTTGTTTCCCAAAAAGCAACGGGACCCGCCTGCAAGCAGGGGGTCCCGTTTCGTCAGGGATAATCTACCGCGTCCGTAGCACCTGTGCGCAGAGCCATAGCGCGGATGCGGGCGAAGATCAACGAAATCTTGCGGGAAGCGTGCGGGAAGCCGCTATATGTGGGCGCGAGAACAACCCGTCGTGGCCCGACACGCGGCGGATGAAAAGCGCTAAGGCCCTGTCGTCGTGTGCGATAAAAATGAATTTTATCAATATATTGCACTCATGAATATGCCTGGGGCGCGGCTCCCCAAAGGCGGCCTTCGCCTCCCGATAAGGCCGGATTCGTGCTACAGTCAGCTTCGGGTGGGCTTCCGGATCGGCCCGCGTTCCTGTGGGTCGGGCGTGTGAGTGACCACCCGGGAGGGACCAACATATGGCACAGTATATCATTACCGGCTGCTACACGCATGCCGCCATGAAGGGTATGATTGCCAATCCGAGCGATCGCGAGAAGGCGGTAAGCGCCCTGATCGCTGCGGCGGGCGGGAAGATGGAAAGCTATTTCGTCACCACGGGCGAGACCGACTTCATCATCCGCGTGACCTCTGACGACATCACCAAGATGCTGGCCGCGCTGATGGTCGCCGGGGCATCCGGGGGGGCGTCTAACCTCAAGACCGTGCAGTGCTTCACATCGGCCGAGTTCCTCGAGGCGCAGAAGGCCGCCGGAGCCATCGCGGCGAAGTACGCAGCCCCCAACTGACAACCTGGGGGACGACGCCATATTCGATGGTGTCGTCCCCGATCCGGCGACAATCTCCAAAAAATCGCCCAAATTGAGCGCCATACTCGCTCCGCGTTAACGGAGGTGACGTATGGGACGGATTCTCGCAATTGGTGCCATTGTGGTCGGCGCCTATGCCCTCTGGGCAGGACAGAACCCCGGCAAGGCCTTCAAGCCGTCGGTGCCGAGCGTACTGTTCGCGCCCAGTGGAACGCCTGGCGCGAGCATTGGCGCGTCGGCTGTCGGTGTCGCGAAGCGGTCCGGCGGCTAGGCCGGACGGCCGGTCACATCGACGATTGGGCGTCTGCGGCCTCGGACGAGATTGCCTGGCCGGCCGATTGTAGGTCGCGGCCCGCGCCCTTGACTGTCTCGCAGGCAGCAAGCGCGAGGAGGGCGAGAAGAGGCAGTGTAATTCGGATCATGGTTCGCTCCGGGGTCATTCCTTCAGCAATCTTGTGCACAAGGAACGCCCATTTCAAGGCTGAGGTTCCAAATGCAGCGGTGCAGTCAGGGCGCGCTCGCGGAGTGTCGCGGAGCGTGTTGCCCGCTGCGGTCGGACCGGGCACGCGATTTCCGTTAACACCCCGTTAACCTTGGGGCGGCAGGATTGGACCATGCGTGTGCTTCTCGTCCTCCTCCTTGCTGCCTGCGGCGCCTCGCCTGCCCCCGACATGTTTGGCGCGCGCCGGATGGAGGTGACGCGGGGTGGAATTGATTTCGTTGTTTATCAAATGGGTAGTGATGTCGAAGTGGTTCGCATGGGGTACCTAACCCGTGCTGAACGCGCCCCGGTTCCCGGGCTGATGGCCGAGGCGGCCGAGGCCGCGACCGGTTGCAGGGTGATTCCCAATTCCATGGTCACGAAGATCCCCGGCGATACCGGCGTCGCGCGCTTCGCGCTCGACTGCCGGACGTGATCCACATCAAGGCAGTCTGCCGCTCGACCGTCTAGAAACCCGGGCGAAATCGCGCGCTTGAAGGGAAGGATCGGACGATGTTCCGCCTGTTTCTGATCATCTACACGCTCGCCGGCGCCACGCTCGCTGGTTCGGCTGTCGTCGCTGCGCTGACGCTCAACATGTTTGACTACAAATCGGTAATCGGCGCTGCCGCAATCGGTGCGTTGGCAGCGATTCCAGTGGCTTGGGTGATCGCGAAGCGCCTGTCAGCCGCCTGACCGCGCGAGAAACGCGCGCACCGTCGCCTCGAACTCGCGCGGACGGTCGGCATGGAGCCAGTGCCCCGCGCCGGGCAGTTTCGCGAAATGCGCAGTCGGGAATAGCCGTTTGATCTCGGCGCGATGTTCGGGTCGCACATAGTCCGACTGTGCGCCGGAGAGAAAGAGCGTCGGCCCCTCGAAGCGCCCTTCGGTTCCCGGCCAGCCGGTGATTCCGTCCATCCCGCGCTCCAGTACGTCGAGATTGAGCCGCCAGCGCGGCGCCTCGCCCTTCAGATCGAGCGATTGCAGCAGGAAGGCGCGAATGCCCGGATCCTCGACGGTGGTCGCGAGCCGCTGGTTCGCTTCGCCACGAGATGTCACGCCGCCCAGGTCCATCTCCCGCATAGCGCGCGTCAGATGCGCTTGGCTGTGGCCATAGGCGACCGGGGCGATGTCGGCCACGATCAGGCGCTCGACAAGGTCCGGCCGCGTCAGGGCGAGCTGCATCGCGGCCTTGCCACCCATCGAGTGGCCTACAATGTCCACCGGCCCCCCGATTGCCGCGATCACCTCGGCAAGATCGGCGGCCATGTCGGCATAGCTGTGGCTGGCGGCGTGAAAGCTTTCGCCGTGATTGCGCATGTCGACCGTCACGACGCGGCGGTCGGTCGCGAGGCGCCGGGCTATGGCCCCCCAGTTGCGCGCCGATCCGAAGAGGCCGTGGACGATGAGGAGAGTTGGCAGACTGCTCGCCGTGCCATGATCCGAAAAGTTCAACATGGTCCTGTTCCTAACCCGGCAGCACGATTGCTTCCAGTGGCGTTGCGACGATGACGGCCCCGGAGTAGTCTGGTGCAGCAGGGAGTGTGGGCCGATGAGTGGTGTGACAGTTCAGCAGATGGCCAACCGGATCGCCGAATTGATGGAGGCGAGGCTGCGGATCCATGGTGCGGGGTTAAGCGAAAAGCTCCGCCGTGGGGGGCGGTTCCTGCCGCGCAAGGTTCGGCGGCATGCCGAATACCTCGCCAAGGCCGAACAGGAGGCGCGGGTGCCGAAGTTGCAGGTGCGGCTCGACCACGAACGCATCGCCGATGCCTACGACGCCTGCGTCCGCTACCTCAAGCCGCTTGGCGCCGGGGCCCGTCGGAAGGCGATCCTGCTCGAAATGATCACCGGCTTCGGGTCCGGGCTCTTCGTGACGGCGGTGCTCGTGATCGGGGTCCTCATCTGGCGCGGCCTGATCTGACATTTCGGGGGCGGGGGTTCCTTCGGGGAGAGACATGCGATATGCCGTGAACGTGGTTCACGGAGGGCGGGGTGCTCAGCAAGGCGGAGATGCGGAAGGCGGATCTGCGCGACCGCTTGGTCGAGGCGGCCGAGAAGCGGATCGAGGCGCAGGGTCTCTCCGCGCTGCGGGCGCGCGATCTGGCGGCAGAAGCCGGCTGTGCGGTCGGAGCGATCTACAACGTGTTTCAGGACATGAACGCGCTCATCATGGAGGTGAACGGGCGCACCTTCCGCAAGCTCGGATCCGCGGTTGCACACTCGCTGCAGGGGCATGAAGGCCTGCCGCCGGTCGAGCGTCTGATCGTCATGTCCAACGCCTATCTCGACTTTGCCGCCGGGAATCTGAACCTCTGGCGCGCACTCTTCGACCTCGACATGAGCGATGACGGGACCGTGCCCGACTGGTACATGCGCGAGCTTCGGTCGCTATTCGCCAACATCGCCGGCCCCGTCGCCGAGATCTTTCCCGATCTCGACCCGGCGGAACTGGACCTGATGGTGCGCGCGCTCTTCTCCTCCGTTCACGGGATCGTCCTGCTTGGGCTCCAGAACCGGATCTCGGGCGTTTCCCGGGGTAATATCGAGAAGATGATTGCCCGGATACTACAGCGAATCGGAAACTGACTGTTTCTTGAACAATGTTCATTTACCGACTTGAACATTGTTCAGGGCGTGTTATCTCTGCTGCATGAACGATGTTCACGCAAGGAGGGCGACATGTTCACGACGATCCGAACGCTCTTTCAAGGGGCAGGGGCGCGGGCCGACGAGCGGGTGCGCGGCATCTATTCGGTGGAGCTGATCGAGCAGAAGATCCGTGAGGCGCAGGACGGATTGCAGGCCGCCAAGGCCGGCCTCGCGAGCCTGATCCAGCGCCAGCGGTCTGAAACCCGGCAGATCGCCGCGCTTCAGACGCGGACCGCAGACCTGAGCGGCCGGGCGCGGGAAGCGCTTGCCGCCGGAAGCGAGGCGCTTGCGGGCGAGGCGGCCGAAGCCATCGCCGAAATGGAAAACGAATGCGCGCTTCGGCGTGAGACCGTGGCGCGGCTCGATGCCCGCATCCTTCGTCTGCGCCAGACGGTCGAGACGGCGAACCGCCGGATCATCGACCTCAAGCAGGGGGCCGTGGCCGCCCGCGCCGTCCGGCAGGAACAGGCGATCCAGACCCGGCTTCGCACGACGCTGAGCGGCAAGAGCCCGATGGTCGAGGCCGAGGAACTGATCGCCGAGGTTCTGAACCGCGATGACCCCTACGAACAGGGCGAAATCCTGCAGGACATCGACCGCGGGCTGACGAGGGAGGACCTCGGCGACCGCATGGCTGCCGCAGGCTTTGGCAAGCCCGTCAAGGTGACGGCGGCCGAGGTCCTGAGCCGATTGAAGACCACTGATTGATTTCCAACCGAACACGAGGAGACATGACATGAACTTCCAGAAAAACGATACCGCCATCATCATGGGCCTGAACGCACTTGGCGTCGTTGCGGCCTACACCCTCCTGGCGATCTCGCTCTACCTTTCGGTCGATGTGCCGCTTTCGACCAAAGGCTATTGGGGGATGGGCGTCGTCCTTCTGACGCTCAGCCTGATCAATGTGGTCAAATACCGCTTCGACTCCCGCGCCTACGAGGATCGCATCCGTCAACTCGAAGAGGCACGGAACGAGAAGCTGCTGGCCGACTTCGTGACCGAGCCGAAGTGATCCGGCACAGAAAGCAAAAGCCCCCGCATCGGCGGGGGCTTTCGTTCATCTGCTGTGCGCCCTTTTCACATTCCCGGATAGAGGGGGAAGTTTGCGCAGAGGGCCTTGACCTTGGCGCGGACGTTGGCCTCGACCTCGGCATTGCCGTCGTCACCGTTCGCGGCGAGGCCGTCGACCACCTCGACGATCCAGTCGGCGATCTGGCGGAACTCGGTCTCGCCGAAGCCGCGGGTGGTGCCGGCCGGCGTGCCGAGGCGGATGCCGGAGGTCACGAAGGGCTTTTCGGGATCGAAGGGCACGCCGTTCTTGTTGCAGGTGATATGCGCCCGGCCGAGGGCGGCCTCGGTCGCCTTGCCGGTCACCTTCTTGGGGCGCAGGTCGGCCAGCATCAGGTGGTTGTCGGTGCCGCCCGAGACGATGTTGATGCCGCCCTTCATAAGCTGGTCGGCCATCGCGCGGGCGTTCTTCACCACCTGCGCGGCGTAGTCCTTGAACTCGGGGCGCAGCGCCTCGCCGAAGGCCACGGCCTTGGCGGCGATGACATGCATCAGCGGCCCGCCCTGAAGGCCGGGGAAGACGGCGGAGTTGATCTTCTTCGCGATCTCCTCGTCATTGCTGAGGATCATGCCGCCGCGCGGGCCACGCAAGCTCTTGTGCGTCGTCGTGGTGACGACATGGGCATGCGGCAAGGGCGAGGGGTGCTGGCCGCCGGCCACCAGCCCCGCGATATGGGCCATGTCGACCATCAGGTAGGCGCCCACCTCGTCGGCGATCTCGCGGAACGCGGCCCAGTCCCAGACGCGGGAATAGGCGGTGCCGCCGGCGACGATCAGCTTCGGCTTGTGCTCGCGCGCCTTCTCGCGCACCGCCTCCATGTCGAGCCGCTCGTCCTGCTGGCGCACGCCGTAGGAGACGACGTTGAACCACTTGCCCGACATGTTGACCGGCGAGCCGTGGGTAAGGTGGCCGCCCGAGTTGAGGTCGAGCCCCATGAAGGTGTCGCCCGGCTGCAGGAGGGCGAGAAACACCGCCTGGTTCATCTGGCTGCCGGAGTTCGGCTGGACGTTGGCGAAGTTGCAGCCGAAGAGCTGCTTCGCCCGCTCGATCGCCAGCGTCTCGGCCACGTCGACATACTGGCAGCCGCCGTAATAGCGCTTGCCCGGATAGCCCTCGGCGTACTTGTTCGTCATCACCGAGCCCTGCGCCTCGAGCACCGCCTTCGAGACGATGTTCTCCGAGGCAATCAGCTCGATCTCGTCGCGCTGGCGGCCAAGCTCGTCCCGAATGGACTTGAAGATCTCGGCGTCGCGAGAGGCCAGGCTCTCGGTGAAAAATCCGGTGTCGCGGTGCGGGGCGGTCATGG
>JBNKFC010000144.1:0-1565 GCA_050289105.1 Paracoccaceae bacterium
CAAGCCGAGGATCGAATATGTCCTGGACCGACGAACGCGTCGAGACCCTGAAGAAGATGTGGACCGAGGGCCAGTCGGCCAGCCAGATCGCCAAGGAACTGGGCGGCGTGACCCGCAATGCGGTGA
This sequence comes from Paracoccaceae bacterium, assembly GCA_050289105.1. GTDB lineage: Bacteria > Pseudomonadota > Alphaproteobacteria > Rhodobacterales > Rhodobacteraceae > Albidovulum. The sequence goes on from JBNKFC010000144.1 coordinate 127, forward strand.
TCGGCAAGGTCCATCGCCTCGGCCTGTCGAACCGCGCGGGCGGCGCGCCGGAACCGGCCAAGACCAAGTCGGCGGAACCCGCGCCGAAGGCCGAACCGCGTGCGGCCGCCCCGAAGCCCGCGCCTGCCAAGGCCGAAGCCAAGCCTGCGCCGCGCCCGGAACCTGCACCTGCCGCTCCGGCAGCTGCAGCGCCTGCACGCAAGCCGATCATCCCGGCCGGTCAGCCGCTGCCGCCGCAGCCTTCGGCGGGCGAGATCAGCCCTGAGGCTTTGGCCTCGGTCCGCGAGGTGGAGAAGAAGGCGCGCAAGATCAGCCTCATGGAACTGACCGAGCGGACCTGCAAATGGCCGATCGGCGATCCGGCGACCGAGGATTTCTGGTTCTGCGGCCTCGCCTCGCAGCCCGGCAAACCCTATTGCGAGGCCCATGTCGGCGTCGCCTTCCAGCCGATGAGCGCGCGGCGCGACCGTCGCCGCTGATCCTGTCGGCAGGCGGCAGGAGGGTGCTTCCCTTCGCCGCCGGTTCTGCATAGCCTCCGCCAGCGAACAGGAGGCCCCATGCAGCCGATCATCGAGGTCCGCGACCTTTCCAAGACCTATGCCAGCGGCACCGTCGCCTTGACGGATGTCACGCTCGATATCCATGAGGGCGAGATCCTTGCGCTTCTGGGGCCCAACGGCGCGGGCAAGACCACCTTCATCTCGATCACCTGCGGGCTGGTGACGCCCACGGGCGGGGCGGTGCGTGTGGGCGGCCATGACGTGGTGCGCGACTACCGGGCGGCGCGGTCGATGATCGGGCTCGTGCCGCAGGAAATCTCCATCGAGATGTTCGAGACGGTGATGAACACCGTGCGCTTCAGCCGCGGGCTTTACGGCAAGGCGCCGGACGATGCCTATCTGGAAGGCGTGCTGAAATCGCTGGCCCTTTATGACAAGCGGGATGCGAAGCTGATGGAACTGTCGGGCGGGATGAAGCGGCGGGTGCTGATCGCCAAGGCTTTGTCGCACGGACCGAAGGTTCTGTTCCTTGATGAACCGACCGCCGGGGTCGACGTGAACCTGCGGCGTGAGATGTGGGCGGTCGTCCGGCGGCTGCGCGAGGAGGGCGTCACGATCATCCTGACCACCCATTACCTTGAAGAGGCCGAGGAGATGGCCGACCGGGTCGGGGTCATCGACAAGGGACGGCTGATGCTCGTGCGCGACAAGGCCGAACTGATGCATGAGTTTGGCCGCAAGCGACTGACGGTAGAGCTGACCGAGCCGCTGACCGACTTGCCCGAGACGCTGGCGGGCGAGGGCGTGACGCTGTCGGCGGACGGCATGCATGTGAGCTATGACTACGACACCCGCGCCGACCGGTCGGGCATCGCCCGGCTGCTGGCCGGGTTCGCCGCCGAGGGGATCGCGGTGCGTGACCTCTCGACCGAGCAATCC